>NZ_JAGCNF010000038.1 GCF_017646085.1 Campylobacter sp.
AAAATTTGAATTTAAATAAATGAATAAAATTTCAAAATTAAATCTATCATTAAGCCAAATATAGATAAAATGCTATATCAAAAAAAGGAGCAAAAATGGCATACTCCAAAAAAGATCTCATCTCTACAAAAGATCTTACTACTGAGGATATATATCAAATTTTAAACCTAGCCAAAGATTACAAAAATCTAAATTTACAAAATGAGAAAAAATCACCACTTTTAAAAGGCGTAACAGTTGTAAATTCGTTCTTTGAAAACTCTACTAGAACACGCACAAGCTTTGAAATTGCTGCAAAAAGATTATCAAGCGATGCTATAAATTTCACTGCTAGTAGCTCAAGTACTAATAAAGGCGAAACCCTAATAGATACAATCAAAAATATAGAATCTATGCAAACAGATATATTTATTATGCGTCATAGTAGCTCAGGCGCAGCGCAATTTGTCGCTTCTCGTACTCCTAGCTGTGTGATAAATGCAGGGGATGGATGTAATGAGCATCCTACTCAGGCTCTACTAGATCTATTTACAATATATGAAAAATTTGGTTCATTTAATAATCTTACAGTTTCAATTATTGGTGATATAGCTCACTCTAGAGTAGCTAGATCAAATATCTATGCTATGCAAACTCTAGGTATAAAAGTCAAACTATTTGGCCCACCGCAAATGATGCAGTATGCTAAGGTTTTTGGCTGTGAAATTTGTAAAGATATGGATGAGGCAGTAAGCGGTAGTGATGCTATTATAATGCTTAGAATTCAGCTAGAAAGAAGCGATGATGAGACTCCATTTCCAAGTATTAGAGAGTATTGTAGATATTTTGGATTAAGCAAAACTAGAATGCAAAAAGCCAAAGAAAATGTAATAATCCTACATCCAGGGCCAATCAATCGTGGCGTAGAGTTAAATAGCGATGTAGCTGATGACCCACGCATATCTACTATCTTATCTCAGGTTGAAAATGGGGTAGCAATTAGAATGGCGATTCTAGATATAGTATATAAAAATCTCAAAGGGCTATGATGAAAACTCTAATTAAAAATGGAACAATAATAAACGCTAATGAGAGCAAAAAGGCAAATATTTTAATTCAAAACGATAAAATCATCGCTATCACTCAAGATGAACCAGCCGCAGATAAAGTTATCGACGCTAGTGGCAAACTAGTTATGCCCGGACTCATCGATATCCATGTGCATTTTAGAGATCCGGGCTTTGAGTATAAAGATGATATTATCACAGGTTCACAAACTGCAGTAGCTGGCGGGGTAACTGCTTGCTGTCCAATGGCAAATACAAACCCAGTAAATGACAATGCTACAATAACTCGTGATATGATAGAGAAGGCTAAAAAACGTGGCCTAATAGATTTAATGCCAATTGGAGCTATAACCAAAGGTATGAAAGGCGGCGGTATCACTGAAATGGGTGAAATGAGTGAGGCTGGATGTGTAGCATTTAGCGATGATGGATTGCCTGTTAGCTCTAGTGATGTAATGCGTGCTGCGCTTGAATACTCAGCATTTCATGGTTCTTTTATTATTAATCACTCTCAAGACTGCTCACTATGTAGAAATGGTCATATGAATGAAGGCCAAATGTCTATGAAGCTAGGCATTAAAGGAATGCCAAGAGAACAAGAAGAGATAATGATAAGTCGTGATATGCTACTAGCTAAGCTCACAGGTGGCCATATCCATATAGCTCATGTTAGTAGTGCGTGGAGTTTAAAGCTGATAGAGACAGCTAAAAAAGAGGGTATAAATATCACTTGTGAGGTGTGTCCACATCATTTTACATTTGATGAGAGTGAGCTAGAAAACTACGATACAAATTATAAAATGTCTCCACCACTTCGTACAAAAGCTGATGTAGAAGCGATGAGAGAGGGGCTAAAAAATGGAGTTATAGATATTATCTGTACTGACCACGCACCTCACCATAATGATGAAAAACAAAGAGAATTTGATAAGGCCCCATTTGGAATACTTGGTCTTCAAACACTCATTCCGCTTACTTTAAATTTGGTTAGAGATGGAGTTATAAACTATAATAAAATGGTTGAATTAACTAGTTTAAATCCAGCAAAATTACTAAAACTAAACGATAGAGGCGTTATATCTGAAGGCTATCTAGCTGATATTACAATCATTGATCCTGATTTTGAGTATATTTATGACGAAAATCTAAATAAATCCAAATCACAAAATTCACCACTTTTAGGCAAAAAGCTAAAAGGTGCAGCGATCAAAACTATAAAATCTGGAAGATTAGTATATGATTTTCCAAATGTGGTAGCGTGATGAGAAGCGCATTTACAATGATTGAGCTAGTCTTTGTCATTGTGGTACTTGGTATTTTAGCCAGTATCGCAGTGCCTAGGCTAGTTGCTACTAAGGACGATGCAAGCGCTGTAACATCAGCTACTTTACTAAAAGATAGCATCGTCCAGCTTACTGCATACTATACTATAAATGGCAAATTACCAACTGGAGATTTAAATTCTCAGCCTGAACTAGAAAAACTTGCCCCAACATATAAAAAATCACTAGATAAAAATGAAGCTTGGATAAGGTGCCTAAATATCACGCTTACAAGCGATACTATTAGTGTTGATGATGCTAGTAATTCAAGCGAGCCATTATGCAAAACTTTAGTTAAAATCCCAGCTGTTAAAGAGTGGATAGATAATGATATCACTCTAAGTAGTAGCGGAATATTTAATTAATTTTCACTATTAAAAGGTAAATTTGCTTATTATAAAGTTTATATTAATGTAGCAATTTATAAAATTGCTACGCTATAAATGATAAAATGGTTAATTTTCATATTTTTAAAGCTCTTTAATTTAAATTTTGATACAATGCCAAATTTTAAAAATCAAAATTTTGAATAAATTTATTAAAAAAAAAAAAAGGGGGGGGTTGAGCCCATATAGCAGCAATCAATCAAATTTAGATCAAAGATCAATCACAAAAGATTGTCACATTGATAATTTAACTCTTAATAACAATTATGGCGAGCGTATGCACGCACTCATATCAAGATTATATAAAATTCCACGCAGTATCACAGGAAAGGGCTTTAGAGATAGTCTTGATATAATTGATGAAGCTATTGGGGGGGGGTTAGAGCGATTTAGTATCCCAAGCGGTACGCAGGTTTATGATTGGAGAGTTCCGCCTGAATGGGTGATAAATGATGGTTATATCATAACGCCAGATGGT
>NZ_JAGCNF010000039.1 GCF_017646085.1 Campylobacter sp.
ACTCATCAGTGCTAAATGATATGATAAATACTAAATTTGATGAGTTTAAAAGCTTCTTTAGCTCTGAGACTAAATTTACAAATGTTACAGCTTTTGGGGATAAAAAAATAGAGTGGAATGAAGATATAAAAGGTAAGCTAACCATAAATGGAGTTGAGATAGATATAAATATTGAAAAAGATTTTAAAGACAAAGATGGTAAAACATTAACAAATGGCGAAGCAGAAAAAGCCAAGAAAAACGCCCTACTAAAAGCAATCGCTAACGCTAGCGGCCTAAGCGATATCTCAGCCTCATTTGACAAAGATGGCAAACTAGTACTAAAAGGCTCAGGTGGCGTAGATATAGAGATTAAAGGCGATAGTACTTTTTTAGGTAAACTAGGCCTAAAAGAGCAAAAGCTAGATGGTAAAACTGAGATTATAGGCGGATTCTTTAAAGGATTAAATGATACTATAAATGGCTTAATTGGCACTAATGGTACTCTAACAACTTATGAAGAAAACCTAACAAACTCGCACAAATCTCTAACCCAGTCTAAAGAACAACGCCAAAAAGAGCTAGATACTAAATACACTACAATGGCAGAAAAGTGGTCACAATATGATACTATCATTGCTAAGCTAGAATCTCAAATGAATACTGTAAATGGTATGATCGAGGCTGCAAGAAATGCTAACAAGTAAAGGAACAGTGATGGCATCATCAAATGCTGCATATGCAGCCTATAACCAAAACAATATGGGGATTGACTCCCCACAAAAGCTAATCTCTATGCTATATGAAGGGATTTTGCGTTTTATCTACCGTGCTAAAAAGGCCATGGATGAGGGCGATATAGAAAATAAAGTGCTGTTTTTGAACAAAACTAATGCTATATTTTTTGAACTAATCAACTCTCTTGATATGAGCCAAGGCCAAATAAGCCAGTATCTCCAAGGGCTATATAGTAGACAAATTCAGCTAATCTCAGAGGCTAATATCACAAACGACCAAAGCAAATTAGATGAAGTAGTCCATGTAACAAGAGAGCTTTTAGAGGCCTGGAGAGACGCTACAAAGGGCGAAGATGAACTGGCTAAATGATCTTAAATCAGCACTAGTAAGCGAAAATTTAGATAGAATCGAATACCTAATCAACAACTACCCATCAAAGCTAACTCCAGATGAGCTAGAGTGTACGGCTGCACTTTTAAAGAGTGCAGCTGAGCTTTTTCGTGCTAAGCAAAAAGAGCTAGAAACTGAGCTAAATAAGGTTAAAAAAGCCAAAAAATATGACTTTTAATAGCTTTTAACCTACTAAACTAGCTAGATTATTAAATTTAAGATTTAGCTAGTTTATAAATTTCCTAAGTTATCAAATTTAAGCAGATTATTTAAGTAAAACAGGTGCGACTATAAGCCGAGTTCTGTTATGATGGCCATTTATCTAGATTTGATTTTAGATCAAATTCAAGCGAAGGGTTGAATATAAGACTCCAAACCACCCCTTCTTGCTGCGAGTTGGGTTTACATAGCTACTTGCATCTCTGCTAGTACTGGTGGGCTCTTACTCCACCGTTTCACCATCACCGCCAAAGCGGCAGTTTACTTTCTGTTGCACTATCCCTTGAGTTACCTCAGCCACCCGTTAGGTGGAACTCTGTCTTATTGCAGCTCGGACTTTCCTCAAGGCTTTAAACCTTGCGACCATCCATCGCACCAATATAATTTTAACAAAACCGAGCTTAAAATTTAGAATTAATATAGCATTGATTAACTCTTTTTTAGTAAAATTTAACTAAATTTAATTTTTTATATTTTTTTAAATTTGCAATTTTTAAGGATAATAGATGATTAAAAGAGTCCTATTTATGGCTTTAGTTGCTTTTAATCTTTGCAACGCTCAAGCAAATATAAATCAAGATAGAATGATAACTCCGCTGCCTACTAGTGTCCCATATAATAAAGACAAAGCGATACTAGGAAAACAGCTATATATGGATACAAGTCTATCAAAAGATGGAAAAGTATCGTGCAATACCTGTCATGATTTAAAAAGATATGGGGTGGATAATGAGATATTTTCCATAGGGGCTGATGGAGTGCTAGATGAGCCTTTTAACTCTCCTTCTACATTTAATGCCGTGTTTAACTTTGTTCAATTTTGGGATGGAAGAGCCAAAGATCTAGCCGATCAAGCTACAAATCCATTTACAAATCCAAAAGAGATGGCGCTAAAAGATGAATCTGAAGTGGTTAAAAGAGTTGAGGCAAATCCTTTGTATAAGGCTAGCTTTAATAAACTATATGGCAAAATTACAATGCAAAATATTACTGATGCTATAGCTGAGTTTGAAAAGACGCTAATCACGCCAAATTCACCATTTGATCGATATTTAAATGGAGATGAAAATGCTATAAGCAATCAAGCCAAGCGTGGCTGGGAAGCATTTAAAAGCAATGGCTGTGTAGCTTGTCATCAAGGGCAAAATGTAGGCGGCACAATGTATCAAAAAATTGGAATCTTTGAGCCATATCCAAATCAAGAAAATCTAGGTCGCTACGAGATTACCAAGGTAGAATCTGATAAAATGGTATTTAAAGTCCCAAGCCTAAGAAATGTAGCCAAAACGGCTCCATATTATCACGATGGAAGTATTCCAACGCTTGATGCATGTGTGCAATTTATGGCCTATTATCAATTAGGAAGATTCTTAGATCAACAAACAGTAGATGATATAGTCGCATTTTTAGAAAGCCTAACAGGAGAATTTAATGAACAATTCTAAAAAAATCAGCTTTTTAACTCAATTTATCGCACTTACAGTGCTTGTTTTGATATCTATTTTTATACTTCTAGCTTTTATATTTAATAACTATAAATCTACGCAAAAAAATGAGCAAATAGCTATGGCTACGCAACATTTACAAATTTATGATTTACAGATTGATCAAGTTTTTAAAACCAAATTTAACTTTATAAATTATGACTCAAGTGTAGTTTATAGTAATAAATTTAAAGAAACCTTGCAATATTTAGCTAGTTTAAATGTAGATGAGAGTATGCTAAATTCTATAAAAAAATCATTTGAAGATAAACAAAATGAGCTAGAGAGATTTAAATCGGCAAACTCTATTGCTATAAACTCAAAATCATATCTATTTACACTAAGTAGCGATATAAATAAAATAGTAGCCCAAAATCCAACACAAAGCAATCTTGCTTTAATAAATACCATCGATCAAATTCTAGCTATAATATCTACTCAAAATATATTAGCTAAAGATGTTTTAAATAGATTAAATTCGCTTGTTAATATAATTGATACAGATAAATTTGCCGATACTGAGCTGTTAAGCCTATTTAAAAAGCATTATACCACAATGCTAGCTCAAATTAGCGTAATGCAAGATAATTCTAAGCACTATCTAAGCCAAGAGTTAAGCAAGAAACTAAATAGATTTGAAAATATTATCCAAGATCAAATTCAAAAAAACCATCAAAACCAGCTCTATATTGCTATGGCAATATTTGGCGTAACTTTAATCTTATTTATACTATTTATCTGGCTAACCCTAGCTAAGGTTGTCATACCAATAGGCAATTTAGAGCTATTAAGCTCAAATTTAGCTAGCAATAGAGCAAATCTAAGCTCTCGTTTAAAAATCGATCCAAAAAGTGAGCTTGCTACTAGCGCTGGATATATAAATAAATTTATACAGATTGTTCAAAATTCAGTTTTAGAGGCTATTGATAGTTCAAATACAAGTCATAAAAACTCAATTAGCCTTCAAGAAAATGCTAAAAAACTAAAACAAAACTCACTTCACCAGCACGAACAAGTAGCTAGCGTTCAAAAGATTACAATCTTATTAAATGAGACAATTAATCTAAATAAACTACTTGCTAATGATGCAACGCTAAATATGCAAGATTTAAAAACATTAATGAATACAGTAGAAAATACTCTTTTAGAGTTGATTGAATTAATTGAAGTTAGTAGCCAACAAGAAAATGAGATCGTAGCCAATATGGATCAACTAGTAAAAAGTGCTGATACTATCTATAGCGTTACAAGTGCTATTAAAGATATCGCAGACCAAACAAACCTACTAGCGTTAAATGCTGCTATAGAAGCTGCTCGTGCAGGAGAACATGGTAGAGGTTTTGCAGTCGTAGCTGATGAAGTTCGTGCGCTAGCTGACAAAACTAGCAGATCTTTAGGCGAGATAAATATAACTGTTCAAACTATTGTTCAACAAGTCAATTACAATAAAACCCTAATGGATGATATCCATATCTCTATGGATAATACCTCAAATAAAGCTGCTGATCTAAAAAATGAGATAGCAAATTCAATAAATAAATTAAACGCTGGAATCCAATCTACTCAAACTGTAGAAGAAAAATCTATTATGGCTAAAGAGCGTGTAACGCTTCTAAATAGTAATATAGATAAAGTAAGCATAGCAGCTACTAACCTCACTCAATTAGCTACTCAAATTGAGATAGTATCAAATGAAATTTTAAATAGTGCAAAAAAACTAAACGATAAGCTAACTAGCTTTAAGTAGATATTTATAATAAGACTTGTCAGCATAAATTACATTGCTGACAAGCTGCTAATAATCATAGCATTTAGCAAATTTATAATCTTTAAATATCAAATATCTCTCTACCTAAAATCTCACGCAAAACCACAGTAGCATAAGATCCCTTTTGTAATGTAAAGCTTAGGCTAAATTGCGCCTCCTCTTCATTATAGTTATATTTCATCTCATCGGCCCATACCCAGTTAAATCTCCTTGACCCATTAGCAAATTTAGCAAACCCAAATCCCTCAGCCATAATCTCTTGTTCAAGACTAAGCGCCACGCCAGTAGCCTCATAAGCCCTAGTTCCAACTAATAAACCACAGCTAGTGCGATCACGCTGATTAAATTTATCCACCTCAGATTCTAAATCCTCGCATAAAAATAACTTACCAAATGGATAATGCCCCATCACTTCACCACGAATTAATCTAAAAAACTGTTTTTGATTTTTTAAATCTTTGATAGTATCGTTATCAAATTTATAAATTTCAGCTAATTCCTTAGCGCTAAAACTATCGCAAAATCGACTAATCTCAACCCTTTTACTAAGATAGCGGTTAAATAACTCACTTTGATATGCAGAAATCAAAAAATCTCTAAGCTTTGGATTATATTTTTTAAGGATTTTTTTATCCCCACTTGCCATAGCTATTAATAACTCTTTAGCGTTTTGATAATTATCGCCAAATCTACCAAATCTTTGATAACCAAAATAGTTAGCAAAACCACGATTTTTAATCAATTCTATAACATTTTCAAGCTTTTTAGCCTCGCTTGGTAAAACCTTTTTAAGACGAATAAAAAAGTGATTTGCTTTTAAATGGCCAATTCTTAGCTTATTATTATGGCGTGTAGCATTTAGAATTTTAATATTTTCATTAGAAAAACGCTCTATAAAGCTCTCAAATTTAGCCGGAAGTGAGATATATTGCGTCGTCATACCCTCTTTATCTTTTAGCCCGGCATATCCAAAGTCTCTTATCTTAGCACCAGTAGCTGATGCTAAAGCGCTTAAGGCTTCAGATGTACTTAAGCCTTTTTTTTGAATCTGTATAACTAAATGCTCCCCACTTCCGCTAAACTCATATAGCGGTATCTCACGCACTACAAAATCGCTTGCATTCTTACTAAAATGCGCATTAATTGGCGTATGCGTTGTTGTTAATAATGGTTTAAAAATGGGTGAATTTTCCATGAAATTTTGCCCTTTCGTTTATAATTTTACCTAGTAAATTTAATTTTACTCTACATTTTTTAGCTTGATTTAATACTCTTTTGATATTTTTAGGAGGTACGACAATGAGCATCTCATACTCTTCGCCACTGATAAACTCAAATTTGGATAATTTTTTCTTAAATTTAACTGATCTATTTTGAGTAATCTTTGGCAAATCGCTAGCCAAACCATCGCTAATATCCATTCCTGATCTTATCCATTTAGCACTTTGCCTTATAAACTCTTGCCTTAAATTTGGGCTTACAAAGCGTGAATTTGAGCTAATTTTCCCACCGTTTAAAAGAGTTCTAAGTCCCTTAATTGAACCACCTAAAGTGCCAGTATAACACACTATATCACCTATTTTGGCCCCATTTCTTATTAATGGCTTTTTTGAGTTTAGATATGATATTATAGTTAGACTAATTATTAATTTATCACTTAAAATAGTATCTCCGCCAATAATTTGCGCGCCATATCGTGCTGCACACTCTTTTAGTCCAATGCTTAACTCTTTAATATATTTATTGCTTAAATTCTTAGGTAGTCCCAAGCCTAAAAGTGCATATTTTGGCGTAGCATTCATAGCAATTGCATCACTTAAATTTACTATCATAGCTTTTTGACCAATCTGTCTTGGGCTTAGCCAGTGTGATTTAAAATGAATACCTTCTACAAACATATCCTTGCTATATACTATATCACCGACAATAGCACCATCATCGCCATTTAAGTTATGCTTAAAATTTGATATTATACTCTGTTCTTTATCCACTCTACAAGCGCCTCTTCATAGCCAAATTTACGCCCATTTAGCCCTGCACCATCAAGTATTAAATCTCCATTATCTAGTGAGATTATATCTCTTGATTGGCTGCTACTATTCATCCAGCTTAAAAATATTCCATCATCAGCCCAAACATCAGCACCTGAACCGCCAGGAATTGCTACAATATCATAACCATAAAGCGACTCAGAACTTAGATGCATAGGTAGGGCTAATCCCATCTCATCACGGGCATCACCACGAAATCCAATCACAACAAAATCAATCCCGCATCGCATAAAAACATCATAAATTCTAGCAAAACTAAGAAAATTTACTCCATCATAGACAATAATTGCACTTTTCACTTTTAACCTTATTATTTTAATAGCGCAATAGTATCAAAACTCCTATAAAATAGCGATAAATTTGATATAATTTGTATAAATTTAGAAAGGATTAATATGATTTATAGCGATAAATTTATATATATCGAAATAGAACCAAACGCCTCTCCATGGGTAAAGATATTTACTCAAAGCGAATTTAAAGAACTTAGCGATTGTGATACTGATACGAGAAATAGGCTATTTCAAGCAGCACTTGAGTGCGAAAAAGCTATGATTGAGTTTTATAACCCTGATAAGATTAATTGGGCAAGCTTTGCAAATTATATGCCACGAGTACATATGCATATTCAAGCTAGATTTAAAGACGATGAGTACTTTCCAGAGTCTTTATGGGGTAAAAAACAGCGAGAAGCAAGACCAAGAGATATAAAAATAGATGAATTTTCTAGCTTTTTAGCTCATCGTTTAAGGGTGCTTTTTGGCTAAATTTTATATTATTTAAGATATATTATTTTTAGCCAAATATAATCAAATTTATAAACTCAAAAGGAGAAAATATGAAAAAACAAATTTTAACTTCAGTTGCAGCTTTAGGCCTGCTTTTTGGTGCAGCAAATGCTACAGTTTATAGCGTGGATACAGTTCATTCTAGTACAACTTTTAAAATCAAACACTTGCAAGTAAGCAATGTGACTGGCTCATTTGGTAAATTTGCTGGGGAAGTAGATATCACAAACAAAATCCCATCTAGCCTTACAGCTACAATTGATGTTGATTCAATTAATACAAACAATAGCGGCCGTGATGCTCACCTTAAAAAGGCTGATTTCTTTGATAGTGCAAAATTTCCACAAATTAAATTTATAATGAAAAGCTTTGAAAATGATGGCGATGGCGAAGGCAAAATCAAAGGCGATCTAACAATTAGAGATGTTACAAGACCAGTTGAGCTTGATTATGAATTTATAGGTACTAACAAAAATAAAAAAGGCATTGAGATTGTAGGCTTTAGTCTAGAAGGCAAGATTAAAAGAAGTGATTTTAACTTTGCTCCAGAGTCTAGTACAGTTGCACTTGGTGATGAAATTAAGCTAAATATCGAGATTGAAGCAGTTAAAAAATAATAATTGGAGTGGCTTAAAGCCACTCATCTAATTATGCTAAAGTAGCATTGATCATCCAGATTTTTTTCTCTAGACTTGCATATTTTTCTTGTGCTATAGCTACAGTTGTATTATCACCTGCGCTCTCAGCAATCTCTTCAAGTTTTTTAAACTCAGCTAATAGATATACAAAAGCATCTTTTAAAGCTTCAATTACTTCTACTGGAGTATAGCTATCTTTGCTAACTACTGGAGCTTTAGCAACTTTTAAAAGTTCATCAGCCTTTGTAATTGCTTTGCCGCCTAATTGAATAGCGCGCTCTGCCATCTCATCAAAAAGCTCAGCAAGTTCATTGTATTCTTTTTCAGTATACTCATGAATTGAGAAAAATTGTAAACCTTTTACATTCCAGTGATAATCATGAAATGCTACAAATAGACTGTGAGCATCTGCTTGAAGTTGATTAAGTTGTGTTACTACATTTTTCATTTTTTATCCTTTATATTTAATTTGTGTAATTATACATAGAAAAAACTTAAAAAAGCATAAAATAAATAATAATTTTTATTATTTAGAATATTTTATTATTTAAGTTAAATTCAACTCTCTTTACTCTCTAATAGCTTTTTAAGTATTCGCTTACCAGCTTCTACGCCTGGCTGATCATAAGTATTAATACCTAGCATTAATCCAGTTGCACTAGTAAGTAGCTCATAATAGTAGATTAACCAACCACAATGCCACTCATCAAGTCTATCAACCACTAGCTCATCAATACTAATCATCTCACTAGCTAAAGCCTGCATAGTAGAATGTGCTTGGGCATTAAAAACCTCAGCTATACTCTTATTATTTACAAAATCACATCCATTTAAAAAATCTAAATTTAAATCTGGTACTGTGATACTATTGCCGTGATCTTTAATAGTGATAAATGTTACTGTCTTATCCTTTACTCCCTCCATTATAAGCTGTAAAAATGAGTGTTGATCTTTACTACCAACTAATCCAACTGGTGTTAGCCCTAGTCTTTTATAGCCACGCTTTTTACCCAAGCTCTCTGCCCATAGCTGCACATACCACTCATTAAAGCTTGTCAATCTATCACTATAACTAAATAGCACATTTATCTTAGCACTACTATGTGTGGCGTAGTGATAGGCCTTTTGCAATACTCCATCATCATTTCTACTTAAATATTGCTCTTTTGCACTATTAGCTCCAGCTAAAAGCTCGCTTATATCAGCTCCACATAATCCAAGTGGTACAAGCCCGATGGCTGAAAGAACACTAAATCTTCCACCGACATTCTTTGGAATATTAAAAATCTTAGCTCCAACTTTTTTAGCATAGCTCTCAAGTGGGCTATCTGGATCGGTAATAAAGATAAAATTCTCATAACTTTTTATAGCAAATTTTGCTAAAATATACTTATATATAGATATAGTTTCAATTGTAGTGCCTGACTTACTTGAAATTATAAATAGCGTTTTGTTAGGATTGATTTTAGCACACTTTTTTTCTATGCTATATGGATCAAGATTATCTAAAAATATTAGCTCTTTTTGCAAATTTAGCATATCATATAACGCTTTTACTCCAAGCGAGCTGCCGCCCACTCCTACAAGTACTACACTATCAAATTCACATCTAAAAAGCTCATTAATCCTACCAACCATATCTACCCCAAGGCTAGGTAGATGATAGTAACCAATATCATCGCCGCTTAGCTCATCATTCATTCGCCTAGCATAGCTATTGATTGTTGTGATATTTTTTGGGCTAAATTTGAGATTATTTACTACCATTTTCGTGCTCATAGAAAAAATTCGTAGCTTCAACATATCCAGCTACACTTCCACAATCAAACCTTCGTCCTTTAAATTTATAGGCTAAAACCATTCCATTTTGCGCCTGTTTAAGTAACGCATCGGTGATTTGCACCTCACCATTTTTACCTGGATTAGTATGTTCTATGATCTCAAATATATCTGGAGTTAAAATATATCTACCAATTATTGCTAAATTTGTTGGTGCATCTTTTGGATCTGGCTTTTCTATCATATCATTTACCATTATTAGATCATCTTCAATAAATTTACCATCTATAACGCCATAGCTACTTATAGTTTCTTTTGGTACCTCCATTACAGCAACTATACTACAGCGATATTTCTCATAAATTTTTACCATTTGAGCTAGGACATTTTCGCCATCTTCATTAACACACAAGTCATCAGCTAAAATTACACCAAATGCCTCATCTCCTACAAGACCCTTGCCGCTATAAATTGCATCACCTAAACCTCTCATATGAGTTTGACGAGTAAAACTAAATGTACAATGCTCCATCAACTCTCTAATATCAGTTAATAAATACTCTTTATTTGTACCTGAGATTTGATGCTCTAGCTCATAGCTAATATCAAAGTAATCTTCTAGCGCTCTTTTACCACGCCCAGTAACAAAGGCCATATTATTCATACCAGCCTCTCTAGCCTCATCTACACCATAGTGGATAAGCGGTTTTGTCAAGATTGGCAACATCTCCTTTGGCAAGCTTTTTGTCGCTGGTAAAAATCTAGTCCCATATCCAGCAGCAGGAAAAAGACAAGTTTGTATCATTATCACTCCTTAATGTATAAAAATTTGCTAAATTTACCCCAAATTTACTTAAAAAGCACTTTTAAGGTAGGCTTATTGTAAATAGTTTTGGTTCATTTTGAACTGCAACTGAGCCTTTATGAGCATTTATAATCTCTAAGCTAAGCGCAAGACCTAAGCCATTACCTTTAAGCTTTGTAGTCTTAAACGGCTCAAAAATTGCTCCACTAGGTAGCTGCACACCACTATCACTGATATAAAAATTATGCATACCATCTTTAAACTTATGTTCTATGCTTACTACACCACCATCATCATCACTCTCTTCAATCGCATCAATTGCATTAAATATAAAGTTACAAAATACCAAATCAAGCAAATTTATATCACCGCAAATCACCCCATCAAAACCGCTAAATTTAAACTCAATATCTTTAGTAAATGCATATTGTGCAACCGCCTCGCCGCACATAATCTCTAAATCTTTTAACTCAAATTCATTTGCACTTATTTGAACACCTTTGGTAAAAAGTAAAGTTGCCTTTATAATCCCTTCAACTCTATAAATAGCCTTTTTTATCTCTTCTATTAATGGTCGATTTCTATCATCTATTCGTTTTAAAAGCGTACTAGTTAATAATGAAATTGAGCCTATTGGATTGCGAATCTCATGTGAGAGATGCGCTGCTACTGCACCCATTGATACTAGTCTAGCGCTTCGTTTTTCATCAGTTATATCAGTAGCTAAAATTATTTTATTTTGCATATTATGAGTAATTTTAATAGCATAAACCCTACCATCAAATTCGACCTCTTGAGTACTTTTTTCCATATTAATACAAGGCAAGATATCCATAATTTGCTTGGCTTTATCATTACTTAGCATTACCTCTCCACTAGTACTAATCGCCCATAGCGATGCGCCTAAACTCTCGACAATCCCTTGGGTAAATTTTTGCAAATTTGCATAGGACTCGCCTAATACTTTATACTCTTTTTCTATTAAATATGTCTGTTCTATTAGGCTTTTTAGCCCCTCTTCTATACTTTTTATATTCTCATTCATATAAATCCTTAAAATCATCAAGTCCAAACAAAATCACTCTATTATCTCTAAGCCCTAAAAGCTCATTACTAAAGCCAGATTTTGAAAATAACGCCATCTTATCCCAATTTATTTTAGATTTTTCACACTTTTGCATTAATAAATTTAGTATATTTTTGCAGATTTTTCGCTCCTTATATTTAGCTTCGGCCACTAGAGTAAAACCATCATAACTAGTGTAGATATCAATCTCATTTTCTTTATCCCAGTAGCTTGAAATTTGCTCTTTTGGAATATTTAAATTTTTTGAGAGTAGCTCAATGCTTGCTAGTTCAAACTCAAGCGAGCAGTAGTGATCAAATTCTACTTTTATCTTATCCATTACAGACTCTTTATCACCAGCTTTTAAAAGCTCTAAATTTGGCTCAATAAATCTAAACCAAAATCTATAAAACCGCTTGGTAAAGTGAATTTTATCTTGAATTTGATATCTTCGCAGCTCTTTTTTGAGTTTTTGGTGACGATTTTTAACCGGTTTTACCTCTTTTGAGTACTCAAATTTGATAAATCCTTTAGTATTTAACTCACTAATTATAGCCAAGCTAAGCGCTCTAGGTAGATATTTACTTGCTACAAATCTCTTTCTATCACCCTTAGCAAGGCGCATTAGAAATATTTTCGCCTCATCATGATAGAAACTAAATTCGCTACAAAAACTATCAAATTTAGTTAAAATTTCACTATCAATCGCCTCAAAAATATCATCATAACCATCTAAAATCCGGTCAAAAACAAAATAAAATTGCAGATATTTTAAGGTATCCAAATCACTCTAACCTTTTAAATTTACAAAATTATAGCAAGTTTTGGTTATAATAAAGCCCAAATTCAACACAATGGTATTAAATGAGTAGTAAAAGATTATGGATTTATATAGGTATTTTTATGCTTTTTTGCGTCAGTATAGCGCATTTTATATTTCAAAACTACCTATATATGCGTCCATGTGTGCAGTGTATCTATATACGATATTATATGATTATAGTAGGGTTTGGAGCAATTTTTACAGCAATTTTTTATAAACAAATTGTATGCTTCATTCTTGGGATTTTAGCATTTAGCTATGGCGGAGTTTGGGGGACAATAGAGAGTTTTAAACTAAATACTATCCATAATGCTATAACTAACGCTAATCCATTTGGAATAAAAGGCTGCCTTGATAGGCCAAATTTTGAGCTAGGCATTAAGTGGGATGAGATATTTCCATCACTATTTCGTGCCACTGGAGATTGTGGAATGGATATGCCAATGCCACCACTTAACGCTAAATTTGACCCGCTTCAAGCATATCTAATCGAACTATATCAAAATGGCTGGTATCTAATTCCGAGCTTAAAGCTAATTAATATGGCACAAATTTCTGCTATTATATTTGGTTTGGCTTTGATTTTGGGTCTAATTTTATTAATATTAAGAATTAAAAAGGTAAAAAAATGGTTGAAATATTAGAACAAATTTGGGGAATTAAAGCCCTATATGTTGATGAAAATCATATAAGTGAATTTAGTAGCGATGAAGCAGCAATAATCCTATCTATCACGCCACGAAATTATGAT
>NZ_JAGCNF010000040.1 GCF_017646085.1 Campylobacter sp.
ATTATCTATAAATTCTAACTTTGTAAATAAATTCTTAGCATTATTACCATTTGAAATTAATGTTAAATGAGAATTTGGATATAGACATTTTAAAACATAATATGCTGGCAAACACACCATTTCATCGCCAATTTTACCAATATTTCCAAATACTCCAATACTTAAACCCATATAAAATTATCCTTGATTTTATTCTTTGATTTTAGCAAAATTTATCTAAATTTTGATTGATAAATAGCTATTTTAAGCAATTTAAGGTGATGGTTTAGATAAAATATACAAAAATAAAGAGTGTAAAATGTTTTATGAATTTGCAATTATTGGCACTACTGCAAGCGGAAAAAGCGACTTAGCTATTAAGGTTGCAAGAGAGCTTGATGGAGTGATTTTGAGTCTTGATTCATTATGCCTATATAAAGAAATTAATATCGCTAGCGCTAAGCCAAGTAGCGATGAATTAGCCCTTGTTAAGCATTTTGGAATTGATATAGCTAGTCCTGATGATGAGTTTTGCGTAGGGGATTTTATCGCTGAATATAAGCGGGCTTTAGCATACGCAAAAAATCTAAATATCCCATTAATAATTACTGGTGGAAGTGGGTTTTATCTAAAAGCTATGCTAAGTGGCCTAGCGCCTAAAACAAAGCCAATCAAAATAGATATCAGCGATGATGAAATTTGGAATTTAGCAGTAAAAATTGATAGCGAATTTTGCTCTAAATTTAGCAAAAATGATAAATTTCGCCTACACAAATGGTATCAAATTTACGCCCAAACTAGCGCCATTCCATCGCAATGGCTACGAGATAACACAAGTCAACCAGTGATTAAAAACTTACCAATTTTTGAATTAGTTTGGGATAAAATAGAACTAATAGAACGCATAAAAATCCGCACCAAAAATATGCTACAAAATGGCCTAATAGATGAGGCTGAGTATCTATTTAAACGCTATAATAACTCTTTAAAACCGCTTAATTCCATTGGTTTAAAAGAGTGTAAAGAGTATTTAAATGGCAAGATTAATCTAAATGAACTAGAAAATCTAATAATTATTCACACTACTCAGCTAGCCAAACGTCAAAGAACATTTAATAAAGGCTTTGATAGTATAAAACTTGATGGAAAAAATCTAGATTTAAGTGTGATTTTAACTCAAATCAAATCGCTAAATTCCATCAACTAATAACTTTTGCTCAGCACAAAGCCCACGCCACTGGCTATCACCTGCAATATCTAAACACTCATTTATATATTTAGCTGCCTCTTTTAGATTATTTTGCGAGATTTCAATTTGAGCTATTTTATGCAAGGCCCTAGCACGGTTATGCGGTTTTAAATTTAGCACAAAAAGCTCTTCAAGCTCATTTTTTGCCTCTTGAAGTTTTGATTTTGCAACTAAACTATCTATATATATAAAATTTGCTTCTGGGCTAAATGTATTGATATTTAGCTTTTTTTGTAAATTTAACACTTTTATAGCATAATCTACTGCGATTTGATTTCCTTGTTGATTAGCATAATGCATAGCAGTATCATAAGCTTCAATGAGCATCAAATCAATACCTCTTTTCCCATCTAAGGTTTTAAGCGCAGATGTAGCCTCATCAAATCTATTAAGCTTTAAAAGCGAATAAAATCTATATATAATCGCCTCACTTGGATCACTATATGGCACCTTGCTAGCTAGCTCAACAGCCTTAAAACTAGTATCGATAGCATTAGTATAACGAGTAATTTTATAATTTATTTTAGTAAAATTATTTAACCAAACAACACGATTATTTAAATTTGGCTCATTAAGATGTTGTTCGGCTAAATTATATGCTTGAGTATAGCGCCTCATTCTATCATAGCAGTTAAATAATTTTAATTTATCAGAAATTTTATCTTCTAATCCATATTCATCTATTAAAGCTATAAGATCTATACAATCTGAGTTTTGATTGCGGTTATTGGCTAAATTTAACGCTGCAGCATTCATTATATCAGCAACCTTGCTCTCATTTAAATCAGCTATAAGACTACGCAATTTTAAGATATCGCCATATTTTTTCTCTTTAAAGCTTAAATCAACTTCAGCCTTAAGAGCCATTTTAGCTAGCTCTTGTCCAGGATAACGCTCTAGTAAATCAGCATAGTGAGCGTGTTTTTCTTCGCTGCTTGTATTTGGCAAATCAAAAAATAACGCATCTATAGCCTTATCTATTTCACTAGTAAATTCATTATCAGGATACTCTTTTTTATATCTTTTTAAATATTCATGAGCGCTCACAGGATCGCTTCCACGAACTAATGTAGTGCCTAAGCGACGAAGGCTAATTTCATAATGTCCATCATGTAAAGTTGAATCTTCAAATATCACTCTATAAAGCTTAGAGGCTGTATCAAATAGACCATTAGCACGTAATTCATCAGCAACCTCTATACTATAATCTTTATTATCTAAAATATATTTTGAATTTGCCGTAACAACTCTATCGATATAATGCGCTGCTTCAGTAAATCTTTGCTGCGAAAGATAAATTTTAACTAGCTTTAGCGAGGCCTCGCTAGCAATATCTGGATCATTTGAGCTATATAAAACATCTTCATAAAATCTCATTCCATCGCCTAACTTGCCTTGAGTTACTAAATAATCAGCATAACCCATAATTGCTCGCTTGGTCCATTGATCTTCGCTATGTTCAGTCATTAACATATCTAATATATACTCTGCATCTTCACGCAAATCGCTACTTAAATGCGCCATCATATTGATGTATAAAACTTCAGGATAATTTCTATCAGAACCATTAAATCTCATCCATAATTTGGCTGAATCTATAATAGTTTGATTAATTTTTTGAGTAGATTGGTACTCTGCTTCTTGGATTACTAGCTTATCCATAGCACGAATTTGATATAGCAAAAACTCTCCTAAGAATATACTATCTGGGTGCATATTCATCGCTTTTTGACTTTCGTGAATAACCTCTCTGTAACCTTTACGCTCATAGCTCTTTTTAATCGAGAGATATATACCCATATCGCCATTTTCGTTATATGTAATTGGTTCTTTATTTAAATCTAAAGCACCTACGCTTGGATGTATTAAATTTGGATATTTTATAGGAAAATTTATCCCATCAATATAGCTAGTATCTAATTCATCAAGGTGTTTATTTATATTAATAGTAAAATGTTTTGAATGGCTACTTTTATCAGCTTTAGCGTTATGCGAATTAAATAGTTTATTATTTGCATTAAAGATTCTAGAGACCATTTTGGGCTGAATAACCACTGTAAATCCATCGCTTACAGGATGGAAGCTAATTCTAGCAAATGGTAGATCTTGATTTTTTAAATTCTTTTCAAATTTAGCAAAAACCTTACAACTATATACTTTATTCTCTTCATTATTGCGTTCTTCGCAAATTATCTCCTTATCATCTTGAAGATGGATTATATAGTATGAATCACCATGATGCTTACCAGCATTGATACTTAACGTAAAAGCATGCAAACCAACACAAAAAAATAGGAAAAAAATTACATATCTCATACGTTTATTATATCACAAGTAAATTGAGCTTAAGCTTGAACGAGGGTTAATTTTTAGCTCTTTTGATTGAGTAAATTTATTTTTTTTAAATTTTGCCAATCCAGCTCTTGCTATCATAGCAGCATTATCACTACAAAATTCCATTGGTGCTACTAGCAAATTGATATCAAATTTATCACACAACTTAAAAAGCATGCTGCGTAGATACATATTTGCGCTTGCTCCGCCTACTACACCTAGATTTTTAAATTTATATTCTATACAAATCCTATTAAGCTTATCTATAATATGTTCACACGCAGCCCTTTCAAATCCAGCTGCGATATCGGCAAAATCAATATCTTGACTCTTATTTGCTACACTCTTTTCTATTTCTAATCTAACTTGATTTTTAAGCCCTGAAAAGCTATATTCTAACCTTTTATCACCCTTTAATGGAATAGTAAATTTATATCTATGGCTATTTGATTGTTTAGCTAAATTCTCAATTGCCACCCCGCCAGGATAACCTAGCCCCATCATTTTAGCAACCTTATCAAAGCTCTCGCCAAAGCTATCATCCCCGGTAGAGGCTAGTGTGGTAATATCTCCATTTTCATCAACATATAAAATCATAGTATGACCACCACTAACTAATAAAACACCAAGAGGCAGCTGCTCAGATTCTTCTAAAAATAGCGAAAAGATATGTCCTACTAGGTGATTTACCTCAATTAATGGTAAATTTAATCCAATAGCGAGTGCTTTTGCTACACTTACTCCACCAACAAGACTTACACTAAGGCCAGGTTGATTTGTTACTGCAATTGCTTTAATATCCTTAAAATATGGCTGAATCTCTTTAATCAAATTTGGTAATGCTGCAGTATGAAGTCTTGCAGCTAGCTCAGGCACAACGCCGCCATATTTGCTATGTTCTAATTCTTGGCTAATTTTTTTATGATATTTTAGCTCTAAATCTAAACCCAAAAGTGCTACTGAACTATCATCACAACTACTCTCAATCCCTAAAATCACTTTACAAACTCCACTAAAATCATACCAATAAATTTATCTTTTGAGTCTGTCTCTTCATAAAATTCAACCCTATAAATTGACTCATCTTTATCCATAGAAAAGCGTGATTTTATCATATCTTTACTAATTTTTATACCGCTTTCATCTACTGGCGTTGTGCCATAGCCTATTATATTGGTTCTCACCCCATCTCTTTTGATTATCTCAAAGCTATTTTTAGCACTGATTTTTTGTCCTAAAATTACAAATTCAGGCTCTGCTTCATCTATGCGAATTTCAATCTCATTAATCAAATTTGAATACTCAAAAAACTGCGGCGTAAATCTTGTTACAATCTTATTGCCATAATGGATATTATATCCATCTTTATTTTTAGTAAGAGCAACCAAAGCATTATCACAATCAAACTCTAGCTCGCCATCATTTGAAAGCGGAATATAACCTAAGCGAGATTTTGGCGAATAAAACATAAACTTTCCGCACACTAAAACAGATAGATCCTCATCAAGCGCCTTTTTAACGCCTTGCGGTGTTAGCTCAAATTTACGCTTAAATTCGATCCCAGCTAGCTTTAAATATTCTTCTACTGCAATTAAGTGATAATAAACTCTCTCATGCACCGGCAAGGTTTTACTCGCTTCATTGGCATATGCTGCTTTGCCATTTTTTATCGCAAAATATGAAAGGCTCTTTAACATCTCTTTATCGCCTTTGGCTGTGTGCGTGTTGCGTAAATGGTATTTATGCTTTGGATCTAAAAGGTGCTTATTTAACTCTTTTACTACCTTATTTGCAGTAGCTTCTAAATCACCATATATAGCATTTGGCAGAGTTGCTTGGTCAATAATAGCAATATTTCCCCAGCGATTTGGATTCATCATTTTATTTATATATTTTGGACGATAAAAACCGCTTCCATCATGTAAATTTACAAGCATCGTAACATTTGGTTGCAAAACTAATGCTTTGATTTTTTCTACAACATCTTTTTCTGGGTCTTTCTCTGAGAGTGTATCAAATTTACGATTCATATCGCCATTTACACCACGAGATTTTTTAATAATACTTGGCATATTTAAATTTGGCGCTACATATAGCGATCCAGATGTAATCTCATAGCCACGAGCTAGCAAATTCGCAGACATAAAACCACCTGGCTCATCTCCTTGAATCCCTCCAGTAACTAGCACAGTATTATTATCATCGTTGCCAAGTTTAATCACAGAAAATTCGCCATAAGCGTGGCTAATAAATATAAAAATCGCTACAAATGCAATAATCTTACGCAATACTTTTCCTTTTTAAGTTTTAATGTATTTTAATAATTTTTTGTTAAGAATCGGTAAAATTTAGGCTATATATCTACTTTTTATATACTCTCTTACTTTTTGATTAATATCAATTACTGATTCAAGGCTATCAATTTTATCACTTCCAAATTTATCCAACGCATCAAAAATCGCATCACTAATAGCGCTAAATTGAACTCTTTTACCTAAAAATCCAGCCACAATCTCATCATTTGCAGCATTAATTATGGCGCCAATTTGTGGATTTTGCAATAGTTCATCTTTTAGACTAAAGGCTTTATAGCGCTCTAAATCAATTGGTTCTAGGCTTATATTTTGCAACTTAGTTATATCTAAATTTTCAATTACTCTTTTACCGCCAAGCCCTATAGCATGGGCAATAGCTAGTTTCATATCTGGATTTGAAATGTGAGCAGTTGTTGAACCATCACTAAATTCGATCAACGCATGAATTAAAGATCTACGTTCTATATAGGCTTCTATATTTTGACATCTATATAGCCAAAATGCCTCAATAATCTCAAATAACTTATTTACCATCGTAGCACTATCTATGGTAATTTTAGCACCCATACTCCAATTAGGATGTTTGAGCGCATCCTCTACACTTGCTTTGGCTAAAGAGCTAATATCACGCCCATAAAAGGCCCCACCACTAGCAGTGATAATCAACCTGTTAATTTGCACTTGTTCCTTAAGCAAAAATTTAAGCCCAAAATGCTCACTATCAATTGGCGTAATCTTTGAACAATCCAAAAGCTGTCCACCAGCTACTAGGCTCTCCTTATTAGCTAATGCTAAATCAAATCCTAATCTAAGCGCAATAACACTAGGCAAAAGACCATCAAACCCTACAAATGCATTAATTAGCCTATCTCCATGGCTACTTTCATCACATGCTATTAAAAAGTTTTCTATACCATCTTTTTTACTAAAGACAAATTTATGATCTACTTGTGCTTTTAGGCTATCATCATCTATATATACAAGCTTTGGGGCAAACTCAGCAATTTGTGAGTTTAACACTTTAACGCTACTTTTACATGCA
>NZ_JAGCNF010000041.1 GCF_017646085.1 Campylobacter sp.
ATTATATCCGATTGCTTGCTGGACTAGACTTTTTATTGAGTTTAATTCATTTTGATTTAATGGGATATAGGTTGGAGTCTGAGCTTGTGAGCCATCTTCAAGGGTTTTAAACTCATATTTTCCATCTACAACCACAGCAGCTGTTACACGCTTAATCGTAGCATATTGGTCTTTTACTTTTATGGTTTGTTTAGATATTTCGTAGTTTGTATTTGCTACATTTTTTGAGTATAATTCAGTTGGTTTATTATCTTCTAAACCTTGAACTGGGCCGATGTTGCTTACAGCTCCAGGAACTCCACCGACATCTTTTGGCTCTTTACCTTCACGTCTTTCTTCGATATTTTGTTCACTTCTAATAACTGAGTTTGGATCATAAATCTCATTTATGCTATCTTTGGTTGAAAAATCAAATTCAATGCTAACTTTAGCCGTTACTTTATCTTTGCCGCCAATAAATTTGCCAATCATATCAATGATTTTTCTCTCATATGAATCTTCAAATTGGCTTCTATATTTAATTTGTGCAGCTACTAATTCATTCTCTAATGCAATCTCATCATCGCCAAGTGCTACGCCATCTTGTGTTACTATTTTGACATCTTCTAGTTTTAAATTTGGCACTGAACCAGCTACGATTCTTTTAATTCCATCAATCTGTCTACGATTTAACTTAGCACCATCTTTAATTTTTACTACAACTGAAGCTGTTGGCGGGACTTGACGCTCGGTAAATACGCTATCTTTAGGAAATGCTATATACACACTAGCTTTATCAATTGGCTCTAGACTTTCGATGGTTTTAGATAGCTCACCTTGAATTGCTCTTTGAAATTTAACTCTTTGTTCGTTTTCGGTTGCTCCAAAATCTTGTGTATCGTAAATTTCAAAACCCTTTTTATTATCACCCATTATGCCAAGGCTAGCTACTGCTATTCTTTGGCGATAGACATCGCTTGTAGGGACTAAAATCGTACCTTCATCAGCTAGTTTATATTTTACGCCTTGAGCTTCTAACTCGTTGATAATTTGAGAAGATATAGCAGGATCAACATTGCGAAACAACACGCTATAGCCTTCATACTCAGCCTCTGGGTTTTTATTACTACTGCTAAATAGAGTCAAAAATACCAAAAATCCAATAACCAAAACAACAGAGCTAATAACTACAATTTTTTGCTTTTTGGTTAGATTTTGAGCGACTTGACTAATTTGTTGAAAAAGAGCTTTAAAATCCATAATCTATTAAATTTCCTTTTTAAGAGTTTCTAAAACTTTTATATTTTGTTCACTAGTACCTATTGTTATGCGTATTGCATTTAATCCATAGCTTTTTAGATTACGCAAAATTATACCTTGTCTTAGTAGATTATCACAAATTTGAGTCGAGTCTCTACTAGTATCAAATTTAAAAGTAATAAAATTTGTATAACTTGGAATAAATTCAATCCCATTCTCAGTAGCAAATTTTTCAAAAATTTCCATTTCTTTAAAGTTATTTTCTAAAGTTTGCGTTATAAAACCTTGATCTTTAATAGCTGCGATGGCTGCTGCTAGACTAGGAGTTGTAATATTAAATGGCGCTCTAAGCTTGCTAATGGCAGTAATTATTTGATCATTTGCAATACCATAGCCAACTCTCATTCCGCCTAATCCATAAGCTTTAGAAAATGTACCAAGATATATAGAGTTATTTAGCTTTACTATATCACTTGGATTTATAGCCTTTTTGCTATCTTTAAATTTAGCAAACTCCATATATGCTCCATCAATTACTACAATAGTATCACTATCAACACCAGATATAAACTCATATACATCACTAGCATCTAAACATTCACCAAGTGGGTTATTTGGTAGGCATAAAAATATAACCTTTATCTCATCTTTGTGTGCTAGATATTGTTCTTTTAGTTGATTTAGGTTGTGTGTAGCGCTTGAGGTTTTATAAATTTTAGCCCCAATATGTTTAGCATAAATTTCATACATTGCAAAAGTTACACCTGCACTTAGCATTGCTGTATTTGGATTAAGCTTTGCGTGCATGATAAACTCTATTACTTGGTCGCTACCACTACCAATTACAATATTTTTACTACTTACATTATATAAATTTGCCAAAGACTCTTTAAGTTCATAATAGCTATCATCTGGATATAAATTTGCACATTTGATTGACTCTTTCATAGCTTCAAGTGCAAGTGGTGAACAGCCTAGTGGATTTTCATTACTAGCTAGTTTTACTACATTTTGTGGCTCAATGCCAAACTCTCTAATAACAAGCTCGATTGGCTTGCCAGCTTCATATATTGGTAAATTTGATATTTGTGAATTAAAATTCATTCTTGTCCTTCTTGGTTTAAGTAGCTACCCAGCCAGGTGATCTCATGTCCATTTTGGCTAGCATTTTTTAGCACTGCTTCGACATTTTCATCATCGATGTGACCCTCAAAATCTATATAAAATACCGTTTTAAAATCTTTTTGTTTGATTGGTCTACTCTCAAGCTTGGTTAAATTTATTCCACCCTCTTTAAACATATTAAGCAGCTCTACAAGGCCGCCTGGACGGTGAGCAGTTAGTGCTAGGATGCTGGTTTTATTGCAGCTACTTTTGATATTTTTAAAATCACTTAGCACAAAAAATCTTGTTCTATTTGCCATATTATCTTCGATTTTTTCAAACATTATTGGCACTTTGTTTATATGTGCGGCTATTTTAGAGCAGATTGCTGCTGAGCTAGGATCTTGTGAGGCTAAATAGGCAGCTTGAGCAGTTGATTTAGTTGGTATAAACTCTATTGAATTTAGATTATGATCATCTAGAAATTTATGGCATTGATTATAGCCTTGCGGATGAGAATATATCTTTTTTATATCGCTTAAATTCTCATTTAAACTAACAAAACTATGGTGAATATCCATATAAATCTCAGCTACGATTTTTACATTTTCATATTTTCTTAAGCAATCAAGGGTAATCCCAACAGCGCCTTCTGTATTATTTTCAATTGGCACAACTCCATATTTAGCCTCGCCATTGTTAAGTTCCCTAAAAACACCCTCTATAGAACTGATTGGCATATAGCTGCTCATTGCTCCAAATCTACTCTCAGCTGCTTGATGTGTATAGGTCCCAACTGGGCCTAAAAATGCTACTTTTTGTGGTAGTTCTAGATTACGACTAACAGCAAAAATCTCTAAATATATCGCCTCAATCGCCTCGCTGCTTAGAGTGTTATTAGGTAATGATTTTAATCTTTCTAGTATTGCTCTTTCACGTTCTGGGCGGTAAATTGGAGCATTTGAACCAACCTTTAATTCGCCAATTTTTTTGACAAATTCCATACGCTGATTAAGTAGGCCTAAAATCTCATTATCAATCTTATCGATGCCAACTCTTAACTCATCAATGCTCATTTTAAAATCTCCCAAATTTTGCTTATATCATCATAGATATTATCTATTTTTTGATTATCTAAATTTGCTAAACCTTCTTTATCTATTTTACCGCTTAATACTAGTGCGGTATTCATTTTAAGTTCTTTAGCTCCATATAAATCGCCAGTTGCATCATCGCTAATTATTGTTATATCTTTAAATTCAGCCTTAGGATTTTGCAATTTTAAAAGCTCAAGTGCAGCTGTATAAAATCCTAAGCTTGGCTTGCCAATACTGCTAAATTGCGCTCCAGTAGCGTAACTAATCATATTAGCAATAGCGCCAACTCCTGGATATAATCTACCATTTTTTTTGTAGATACTAGTCTCATGCATAGCTATAATTTTTATCCCTTTTAGGGCAAGTTCGTTGATAGTAGCAAAGTCATCAAAGCTAAATTTATCCCAGCTAGCTATTAAAACCGCTTTTGGATTGCTAAAATCTTGTGTGTAGCCTATATTTTGCATAGTAGAAATAAACTCATTAGCTCCAAAAAGCGCCACAGGGCAAGGTGAAATAGTTTTATTTAATACACAAAATGGATCTATATATGCACCATCTTTTATTGCCAATCCTTTATCTCTTAGCGTTTGTAAAAACTCATCGCTTTTAATTTTTGTATTATTTGTTATAACTACATATGGAATTTGTTTTTGATTTAATTTCTTAAGTAGTTCACAAGCGCCATTAATTGGACTTTTATCGTTATCGCTTATTAAGGTTCCTTGAACATCGATAAAATACATTATATAAACTCTCTCTCATTTCTTATCATATCTTCAAAGCTCTCCCTTTTGCCTATTAAGCGATCTTTGCCGCCTTCAATAGCGACTTGTGCGGCTCTGCCTCTTGTATTGTAGTTGCTAGACATTGAGTAGCCATATGCTCCAGCGCTTTTAACCACGAGCAAATCGCCATGATTTAGGCGTGGAAGTTCTATATCTTTAGCTAAAAAATCGCCACTTTCACAAATTGGACCAACTACATCGCATAGTGATTTTTCTGCATCTTTTAACGCAATAATTTCATGATAGGCTTCATATAGGCTTGGACGAAGTAGGTCGTTCATAGCAGCATCAACGATTACAAAGCGTTTATCGCCATTAGTTTTTTCATATAATACTTGAGTTATTAATTCACCGCTATTGCCTACTATAAATCTACCTGGTTCGCATACGATGGTTGCATCTTGACCCTTTAGTGCTGCTAAGACTCCTTGAGCATATTCATATAAATTTGGCTCATTTTCATCGCTATATTTAATACCAATACCTCCGCCTATATCAAAGAATTTAATATTTATATCAGCTGCTCTTAATTCTCTTAATAAATCACTAGTAATTTGTGCTGCTTCAATAACTGGGCTAATGTCGCTTAGCTGGCTTCCTATGTGGCAGTGAATACCAATTGGATCAAGATTATCGCTTTTGTGAGCGTGTAGATATATTTTTCTAGCTTCATTTATACTTACGCCAAATTTATTTTTATGTAGTCCTGTAGAGATATATGGATGAGTTTTTGGATCTACATTTGGATTAACTCTGACTGAAATTCTAGCTTTTTTACCTAGTTCATTAGCAATTAGCTCAACTCTTTGCATCTCAGCATAGCTTTCTAGATTTATCATTAAGATATCTAAATTTAGCGCCTGCCTTATCTCATCATCGCTTTTGCCAACTCCGCTATAAATTATCTTATAGTTACTAGCGCCTGCTAGCAGGGCTCTTTTTACCTCGCCTATACTCACACAATCAAATCCGCCACCAAGAGTAGCAATATGCTTTAAAAGGCTTAAATTTGAATTAGCTTTTACAGCATAGCAAATAAGCGACTTTCTAGCATTAAATTCCTTTTTTAATCTCTCATATTGAGCAGTAATATGATCAAAATCATATACATAAAGCGGTGTTTGATACTTATGAGCTAGTGCCAAATAATCCATAAAACTGTCCTTGATAATTTTAGAATTCATAATACTACCCAAATTTGGCTTAAATTTAAGACTAAATTTAGTAAAAATTTGCAAAATTTATTTTTTAAAGTTAGGCAAAATATGGGCTTGTTTTTTAAATTTTTTGTGCTAAATTTAACATTTTTTATATTAAATTTAGATTTATTAACTTTAATAATCTTTGATTAAAGCAAAGAATTATTTAAATTTAGCTAGAATTCAACCTAAATCTATCCAAATATTCAAGGAAAAATAGCCCGTTATGTATCTAAATTTGCTTACAACTATTATTGTTTTTGCTCTACAAACAGCTATTAATTTTTTTCTTACCCCATACATTTTGCGTGTTTTAGGCGATGAAGCTTATGGATTTTTAGCACTTGCTAATTCGCTGGTAAATTATGGATTTATCTTAACACTTGTGATTAACTCTGTAGCTAGTAGATTTATTGCTTCTAGCTATCATAAAGGCAATTTTGCTAGGGCTAGTAAATTTTATAGTTCAGTGATTGTAGCCAATCTAATTTTTAGTCTTATAGTTGCGTTAGTTTCGTTTGTGTTTTTGGTTAAAATTCAATCAGTAATAAATATATCACAGACCCTTTTAAGTGATGTAAGAGCTACAATGGCAATATATTTTATCAACTTTAGTATTGGGCTATTTAATGCACTTTTTAGCGTGCATGCATTTATTAAAAACCAGATGTATTTAATCTCCATTCGCAATGCTATATCTACTGCTATTTATGCTGGGTGTGTGTTAGGGTTATTTTGGGCGTTTGAGGCTATGATTTACTACACAGCAATTGCAGCTTTAATATCCTCAATTTTTGTATTTTTTAGCGCTCTATTTTTAAATCGTAAATTTGGGCTAAATTTACACTTTAATTCCAAGCTTTTTAGAACAAAATTTGTCTATGTTTTAGCTAGAAGTGGGCTTTTTAATAGCTTAAATATGCTTAGTCAAGTGCTTATTAGTGGTGCTAGCTTGCTTTTAGTTAATATTTTTATTAGCGCACTTAGCATGGGGATACTAGCGCTTTCTCGCTCAGTTACTATGATTATTGAGAGTTTTGTAGTTACTACTGCAGTAGCGTGGAACCCACGGCTAGTTGCC
>NZ_JAGCNF010000042.1 GCF_017646085.1 Campylobacter sp.
ACCATTTTATATCCTTGGGCCATTGCCTACTGATATTGGCGCTGGATATGACCATATAACAAGCGCTATTGGTGGAACTATGGCTGCATATCATGGTGCTAGTATGTTATGTTATGTTACGCCTAAAGAGCATCTAGGCTTACCAAACGCAAAAGATGTAAGAGATGGCATAATAGCTCACAAAATTGCAGCTCACTCAGCTGATATCGCATTAAATCGTCCAGGCGCCATAGATAGAGATCACGCTATGAGCGATGCAAGATATAAATTTGAGTGGAACAAACAGTTTGAGCTAGCTCTAGATCCAGATAAAGCAAGAGAATTGCACGATGAGAGCCTTCCTCAAGATGTATTTAAAGAGGCTGAGTTTTGTTCTATGTGTGGGCCTAAATTTTGTGCTTATAAAATAAGTCAAGAGATAGCTAAAACTAGCTGTGAAAGCTATCCCAAACAAGATGAAAACAAAGATATATAAAAAATCTACGCCGCTATAATTTTAAGTGCTTTAGCGGCGATATCTATTTTGTTGTTGTACTTTTTTGACTTTAGATTTGATAATTACTATAATTTCATCAAAAGCGTAAATTTAATAGCTATTTGTATTAACAAATTTAACATTTTAAACACTTAAATATCTAGAAAATTTTTTAGTATCTTTTTACCTTGTTCTTGCAGTATAGATTCAGGATGAAACTGAACTCCATAGCAATGATATTTTTTATGTTTTATGGCCATAATGATGCTTTTATTTTCTACTTTTATATCTGCTAAAATATCAAATTCGGCTATATTTTTTACGCATAAAGAGTTGTATAAAGCTATTTTTAAAGGCTTTTTTACCCCTTTAAAAAGTAAAGATTTTCTAAATTCGCATTCTATGCTTATACCATGAAATGGTCTGGGCATACGAATAATATCGCCACCAAAAGCTTTAGCTAAGCATTGATGACCTAAGCATACACCTAGAATTGGTTTTTTGCTACTTAAAGCCTTTATAATATCAACACAAATACCAGAATCATCAGGCGTTCCAAATCCAGGTGAAATAATAATTTTATCAAATTTAGTAGCATATTTTATCGCTTTTTTTGTAGTAGCAAAATCATTTTTTACCACCTTAACCTTAACGCCAAGCTCTTTTAAATAATAGACTATATTATAGGTAAATGAGTCGTAATTATCTATCAATAAAACTCTCATAGTTCTACCTTTATAGCACCACGTAGCGAATTTATAGCGTAAATTTCTTTGGCATTTTTTAGATCATCTAAGCTTAAAATATCCTCTTGTATCTCACCAGATTTTAATAATTTCTCACGCAAAGTTCCTGGTAGCATGCCGCTTTGCAACTTTGGAGTAAGAAATTGACCATCTATGTTTAACACAATATTTGAACGACTGCCTTCGCAAAGCTCATCTTTTTCATTTAGATAAAAAATATCAAAAAGCCCATCATTTACAATATGCTCATCTCGTAGCGTGGTTTTGTGATATAAAAGATCATTGCAAGAATTTAAGCGGTTTTGGCTAATTGCAATTTTATTTGAATTAATGGGCGGAATTTGAGTTTGGATTATTTTAAACTCACCACTTTTGCTCAAGATCAAATTTACCCTTGTATCACCATTGCTAGGCTTTAAATTAGCAAAAATATTTCTAAATTTAGAGATACTCTCAAAACCACTTTGACTATTTATACCGCCTATAATATCGCAAAATTTCAATACACTCTCATCCGTATCATCAAAATCAAATTCTATTGGCAACTTAAATCCTAACAATTTAGCACTGTTAATAACTCTTTTTAAATGATTTTGCAATAAAAATATCTTATCACCACGCAAAAGCATAGTCTCAAACAATTCAAATTCCATCTTAGGGTATAAAAAGCTACTTTTTAGTTCTAATTCGACAAACTCATCATTGCATTTTGAATCCCAAACCACACCACTACCAACGCCATATCTATAAAAATCTTGATTAAATCTCTTTTCAAGCGTTCTAATTGGTACGCTAAAAATGGCTTTATTAGCATTTATAACTCCCATTGCACCACAATAAACTCCACGTTCTCTATCTTCTAAACGCTTTATAATACGCATTGTGGCTAGTTTTGGCGCACCAGTAATTGACCCACAAGGAAAAACAGCATTAAAAATCTTGCTTAAATTTCTATTTTTAAGCTTAGCTTTAAGAGGTGAAATTGCTTGAAATAGCGTTTTGAGTTTAATAATTTTCATCGGCTTTTTTATACGCAATGAGCCAACTTTAATAATCTTACTCATATCATTACG
>NZ_JAGCNF010000043.1 GCF_017646085.1 Campylobacter sp.
CATGCAAGCAAAGGGCTTGAGTTTGAACATCTATTTGTAATTGGGCTTGAGGAGGGATTTTTCCCATTACTTGGCGATGGAAGTGATATAGAAGAAGAAAGACGCCTAGCATATGTAGCAATTACAAGAGCCAAAAAGGGATTAAACCTATCATATTCAAATTCAAGATTTTACAAAGGTCAAAGAACTAAGCTAAATAGATCAAGATTTTTAAGCGAAGCTGGACTATGCGAAGGTTCGCTCAAAATTGAAAGTCAAAATGAGTTTAAAAAAGGCGACTTAATTAAACATAAAATATTTGGTATCGGGCGTGTTATAGAGGTAACAAAGATTAAAAATGAATTTAAACTTAAAATAAATTTTGGCGGAAATATCAAAGATATAATGTCATCGTTTGTAGAGAAAGTTATATGAATAGACTATTTGTAGCATATAAACCAAAAGGAGTAGTATCAAATCACTTCTTAAGCAGACTCAAGCGTAAGTATGGCGTAAAAAAGGCTGGGTTTTCTGGTATTTTAGACCCATTTGCAAGTGGTTGCTTGATTATAGCATTTGGAGCATATACTAGATTATTTAACTATTTAAATATAGAACCTAAGATATATAGAGCAACACTTTGGCTAGGGGCTAGTTCAAATAGTGGAGATAATGAAAATATCAACCAAATTCACCTTCCACCTACCCTAGATGAAGCACAGATAAAAAACGCTTTACAAAATCTTCAAGGCAAAATAAACTACATACCGCCAAAATTTAGCGCAAAAAAAATTGATGGTAAAAGAGCCTATGAGTTAGCCAGGGCTGGGAGTGAATTTGAACTAAAAGAGTGTCAAATGGAGGTTTTTAGCACTAAATTTATAAGCTATTGCCACCCATTTATCACATTTGATATATCAGTTTCAGCTGGGTCATATATACGCTCATATGCACAAATTTTAGCCAAAAATTTAGGACAAATTGGTACACTTAGCGCACTTGAACGATTGAGTGAAGGTAAATTTAAGTTTGAAAATGAAATACCACTAAATCCATTAGAATATCTAAATTTAACTAAAAATAGCTATAAAGGCGATATTAAAGATATAATTTTAGGTAAAAAACTTAAATGCAGTGATTTTAAGATTAGTAGCGATGGGGAATATCTAATTGAATTAAATGATGCTTTTAGTATAATCAAAATAGAAAACCAAGAGGTAAAATACGCAATAAATAGGATGGAGAAATGCTTATATTAACACGAAAAGTTACAGAATCAATCAAAATTGGAGATGATATCGAAATTACAATTTTAGGTATTGGTACACAAAATGTAAAAATCGCAATTCAAGCACCAAAAGATATCTTAATTCTACGCAAAGAGTTAGTAAGAGAGATTGCCGATAATAACACAGTTGCTAGCGAACCAAAGCAAAATTTGCTAGAAATTCTAGCCAAAAAGATATTTAAATGAGAAGTTTTGCTAAGATTAATATTTTCTTAAAAATTACTGGATTTCGTGGGAACTATCATGAACTAAGCTCTAGATTTATCATTTGTGATTGGTTATATGATGAGGTTGAGCTAGTTGAACGAATAAATGACGGCCTTATTATAGATAATCCATTTAGCGATAATATTATCTTTAAGGCTTATGATGCTTTAGTAGCGCTTGGTTTTAGCAAACAGCTTGAAGAGTTTTTTAAATTCCATCAAGTAAGTCTAATTAAAAACATTCCAGTTGGTGGTGGCTTAGGTGGTGGTAGCAGTAATGCAGCAACCTTTTTACACTTAGTAAATGATAGATTAAATTTAAATATTTCACAAAAAAAATTAATGCAAATAGCTCATAAAATTGGTGCTGATGTAGCATTTTTTGTAAGCAAATTTAAAGCTGCAAATGTAAGTGGAATTGGTGAGATTGTAGAAGAATTTGATGATGATATACCAAATTTAGATATTATCACTAGCCCTATTTTTTGCTCTACTCCAAAAGTTTTTAACCAATATAGAGCTAACTTTAATGGATTTGATGATAATTTAGCTAGAGATTTAAAAAAGCTAAAAAGTAGCGAAATTTTAGTAAATTTTACAAATATAGAGTTAAATGATCTTTTAAGGCCATGTCAGCAGATTTATAGTGAGCTAAATATTGCTAACGATGAGTTTTTAAGTGGAAGTGGAAGCACTAAATTTAAAACCAAAAATTTAACATAAAAAAGTAAAATAACCCAAATCAAATTTAAAGGACAAATAATGAAAGTACTACTAATAAAAGATGTAAAAGGCCTAGGAAAGGCTGGAGAGGTAAAAGAGGTAAAAGATGGCTATGGTAATAATTTCTTAATAGGCAAAGGCTTAGCAAAAGCTGCAACAGATGCTGTGCTAAGACAATGGGAAGCAGCTAAAAGAAATGAAGCTCAAATTAAAGAGTATGAGATTAGCCAAAATGAAAAACTAAAAGATGAATTAGCTGGAGTGAAAATCACTATAAAAACCAAACTAGGAGCCAATGGAACTCCATTTGGTAGCATCACAAAAGATGAAATAGCAAAAGCATTAAAAGACCAAAAAGGCTATGAAATAGATAAAAAATCTCTAGAATGTGATAATATAAAAGCCCTTGGTGAGCACGAAATATCAATCAAGCTAACTCACCAAATTCATGCTAAATTTAAAATAGAAGTAGTAGGTGAATAATGTTTCATGCTACTACTATACTAGCTTATAGAGGCAAAGATGCTGCTGTAATAGGTGGCGATGGTCAAGTTAGCTTTGGTTCTACCATCTTAAAAGGCAATGCTGTAAAGATTAGAAAGCTTTATGGAGGTAAAATTTTAGCCGGATTTGCTGGGTCAACTGCTGATGCATTTAATCTTTTTGATATGTTTGAGAGAATTCTTGATGGAGTCAAGGGTGATTTGCTTAAGGCTGTAATTGAATTTAGCAAAGAGTGGAGAAAAGATAAAGTATTAAGAAAATTAGAGGCTATGATGTTAGTACTAAATCGTGATCATATATTTTTACTAAGTGGAACTGGAGATGTAGTAGAACCAGAAGATGGCAAGATAGCAGCCATTGGAAGTGGTGGCAATTACGCACTCTCAGCTGCTAGGGCTTTGGATAAATTTGGATCGCTTAGTAGTGAAGAATTAGTAAAAGAGAGTCTAAAAATAGCCGGAGAGATCTGTATTTATACAAATACAAATATAAAAACTTATACATTAACGGATTAAAATATGAACTTAACACCAAAAGATATAGTAAAATTTCTAGATGACTATGTAATCGGTCAAAACGATGCTAAAAAAATCATTGCTATTGCTTTGCGTAATCGTTATAGACGTATGCAATTGCCAGCTAATATTCAAGATGATATAGTGCCTAAAAATATCTTAATGATAGGCTCAACAGGTGTAGGCAAAACAGAAATTGCTAGACGTCTGTCAAAGCTTTTTGGCTTACCATTTATAAAGGTTGAAGCTAGTAAATATACCGAAGTTGGCTTTGTTGGTAGAGATGTAGAATCTATGATTAGGGATCTTGCAATGGCGGCTTTAAATTTAGTAAAGCAAGAACATCGTGAAAAAAATAGCGATAAAATAGAAGAATACATAGAGAAAAAAATTTTAGAAAAACTACTACCACCACTCCCAAATGGTGCAACTGATGAGAAAAAAGAGCAATATCAAATCAGCTATGAAAAGATGAAACAAAAACTAAAAGATGGCAAGCTTGACGACCTTACTATTGAGCTAGAAATCGACCAAGCAAGCTTTGAAGCTGGGTCAAATTTACCACCTGATATGGCTGCTATGCAAGAAAGCTTTATAAAAGTAATTGGAATTACAAACAAAAAAGTTAAAAAAGAGCTTAAAGTAAAAGATGCCAAAGAGAGCCTAAAAAACGAAGCTAGCGAAAAAATATTAGATATGGAAAGCATTAAAGCCGAAGCATTAAGAAGAGCTCAAAATGAAGGAATAATATTTATTGATGAGATAGATAAAGTTGCTGTAAGTAGTGCTGGTTCATCTCGCCAAGACCCTAGCAAAGAAGGCGTTCAAAGAGATCTTTTGCCTATTGTAGAAGGTAGTGATGTATCTACTAAATTTGGAACTATTAAAACTGATCATATACTCTTTATAGCGGCTGGAGCATTTCATATCTCAAAGCCAAGCGATCTAATCCCTGAGCTTCAAGGTAGATTTCCGCTGCGTGTAAGTCTTGATAGTTTAGATGAGGATGCGCTATATGAAATTCTAACAAAACCTAAAAATTCACTTTTAAATCAATATAAAGCTTTACTTAATGTAGAGGGTGTAGAACTTGAATTTAGTGATGATGCTTTAAGGCAAATTGCTAAACTAACTCAAAGTACCAATCAAAAAGTAGAAGATATCGGAGCTAGAAGACTTCATACTGTTATCGAAAAACTACTTGAGGATATTAGCTTTAATGCTGATGAGTATAAAGGCCAGAAATTTAGCATAACAAAAGAGTTAGTTGATGAAAAATTAGGGCAAATTTGCCAAGATGAAGATAGGGCAAAATATATATTATGAGAAGCGGATTTGTAACCTTAATAGGCAGAACAAATGCTGGTAAAAGCAGCCTTTTAAACTATTTGCTAGACCAAAAAATCTCAATGGTCTCACATAAACAAAATGCCACTAGACGCAAAATTTTAGGCATTGTAATGAACGGGCAAGACCAAGCAATCTTTATAGATACTCCAGGTCTTCATGATAGCGCTAAGACATTAAATAAGCTAATGGTTCAAAGCGCTATTAAATCTTTAGGCGATGCAGATGCGGTAGTATTTGTAGCTAGTGTTTTTGATAGTTTAGAAAATTACGAAAAGTTCTTAAGCTTAAATACTACTTTACCTCATATAATCGCACTTACAATGATAGATCAAGCAAGCCAAGATAAACTATTTCAAAAGTTAAATGAGTAACAAAAATACTCAAATAATTTTCAAGCTATAGTTCCAATAACTATTAAAAAACAAGCCTATAGAAAGATTTTTTTAGATGCTCTTACCCCCCTGCTTCCAGAGCATCCTCATTACTATGATCCAGAGTTTATCACCACAACAAATGAAAGAGATATCTATAGGGATTTTATATTAGAGGCTATATTTGAGTGCGTGAGTCAAGAGGTGCCATATAGTTCTGATGCAACCATATCAAAAGTAAAACAAAAGAGTGATATACTAGAAATAGAAGCAAAAATCATAACAGACAATACTCATCATAAGGCAATTTTAATTGGTAAAAATGGTGCTACTATTAAGCGTATTGGAATTGTGGCTCGCAAAATTATAAGTGAATTTAGCAATCAAAAG
>NZ_JAGCNF010000044.1 GCF_017646085.1 Campylobacter sp.
CTAATTGAAAATTTAAAAATTGATGATAGCACATGTGCTAAATATCAAATTGATGCTACTAAAGAGTATAAAGGTAGATTTATTGGCAATGTACCAAGAGGTATGTTAAGCCATTGGTGCAGAATTAAAAACGGAGTGATTGAAAATTGGCAAGCCGTAGTTCCATCTACATGGAATGCAAGTCCAAAAGATGCAAAAGGACAAATGGCTAGTTATGAAGCGTGTCTAATCGGTTTAAAAATTGCTGATTTAAAACAGCCTTTAGAGATAGTGCGTAAAATTCACTCATATGATCCATGTATTGCTTGTGCAGTTCATGTAATGGATACAAAAGGCAATGAATTAAGTAGCTATAAAGTAAATCCGAATTTAATCTAAGGGAGCAGATATGAAAAGTAGTAAAAAACATATCGCTGAGTATGAATTTAGCATAGGGCTTCGTCTTACACACTGGATTAGAGCTATAGCTATTGTAATTTTGAGTGTAAGCGGATTTTACCTTGCTTATGTATTTGTAAGTCCAGTAATAACCGGTGAGCCTGTAAATTTTATGAATGCTAAATGGCGTGCAGTTCATCAAGTAGCTGGATTTATATTGATTGGTTGTTTTATCTTTAAGTGCTATCTATTCTTTTTTGATAAACAAAGCCATATTGAAAGAGTTAGCGTAAAAGATTTTTTAGATATTAAAGTTTGGATTGCTCAAATTAAATATTATCTATTCTTAGGTAAGCACCCGCATATGCACGGAACATATAATCCGTTGCAATTTGCATCTTATCTATTCTTTTATATTGTTCTTTTTGTTATTTGTCTTACAGGATTAATCTTGTATGTTCATGTATATCATGAAGGACTTGGAGGATTTTTATATGAGCCTATGAGAGTGGTTGAAACTTGGATGGGTGGCTTAGCAAATGTACGCCAAATTCACCACATCGCTATGTGGATTATCTTTATATTTATGGTAGCTCACATATATATGGCAATATTTAACGCTATAAAAGGCAAAGATGGCGCTATGGATGCGATAATTAGCGGCTACAAATTCCCAAAAGAGAAGTAGATGCGTGTTTTAATCCTAGGTGTAGGAAATGTAATGTTCGCCGACGAAGGTGTCGGCGTTCATTTTGTTAAGATGATTGAGAATAACTTTAAATTTAGCTCTAAAGAACATAGCTTAAAATTTGTAGATGGTGGGACTTTAGCAAATCATTTAACCCCAATAATGGCTGATAGTGATTATTTAATAGTAGTTGATTGTATTGATGCTGATGGCGGGCAGATAGGAGATGTATATTTCTTTGATTTTGAAGATATGCCAAAGAGTATTAACTGGTCTGGCTCAGCACACGAAGTAGAGATGCTTCAAACTATTGAAATGATGGATTTAGTAGGCGATAGACCACAAACTAAGATAATTGGTGTAGTGCCTAGAAGGATTGTCCCAATGAGTTTTGAGCTTAGCAATGAGATTAGAAAGTCGGCAAATTTAATGGAAAAAATAATCTTAAAAGAGCTTTCAAATTTAGGTTTTAGCTATGAAAAGATAGATGATAAAGGTGTGCAAGATATGGCTAATGAGTGGAAAAAGGAGCAATTTTGATACTTTGCTTTGAATTTAGTTGTGCAAGCGATGGCTTGGTTTTAGCGTTTTTTTTAGATTTTTGGGCTAAAAAAAGCGCTTTAAAATACTCCATTACAGCTCAAAATGGATCTATAAAGTTATATGTAGAAGGCGATGAAAATGAGCTAACTAGATTTAGTGATGAGTATATAAATTTAGTTCCACACTCAATATTTATAGAAGAGTCTAAGGTTAGTTTGGCTGATAAATTACCACAAAATAGCGAATTTGAGTTTAATTTTAGCTTTAAAAATATTACTCCAAATGCTTTGCAAACAGATGAAAATGAATTTGGTTTTAAAAGCGATAGTTCATTTATAAACAGCGCTATAAAAGATATAATAGCTGGTAAAACTATAAATTATGATGGTTATGAATTATCTAAATTTAGTGGCTTTGATGGGGATTATTTGCTACCAACAAATCTTAAAAATGCGGCTAAAATTTTTGTATGTGATGAGAAATCTTTAATTGCTCTTGCAAGTTTTGAAAAGCCAATAATGAGTCTTCGTACTAATGCAATATATCGTAGCAATCATAAGGATGCGCCGCTATATTTTGATATTAGAAGTGCTTGGGATATTAATATTTATAAGATTACTCAAGCTTTGAGTGAAAATGGAATAAATTTTGTATCTGTTAAAAGCTCTAAAAATGATATGAAAATATCAATCCTAGATGAGAGAATTTTAATTATTAAAGCCGGTGAGTTTATAAGAGCTAAAGAAAGAGAGTTCATAAACTCATTCGATGATAAAAATTACGCTCTTTTTGGTCTTTGCGTAAATGAATTAGGCGTGAGTAATTCCACGATTGCTAGAGTATTTTTAAGTCAAAAATATAGCGATTTTATCAAAGTTTATAAGGGCGATGATGAATTTAATATGCTTAGAATTAATTTGCCAAAAAGCTTTGATGAAATTTGGCAAAAAATTTCTGAATTTGATGGTGGCGATAGGTTGCTTGCAAATTATCAAAAAGAGTATACACTGCCAAAAGGAAGCATAGACTTACCTGATAATTTCTATTCGCTATTTATGATAATTGATAAAATTTTAGGATACAATGGTAAAATTTTAAACTACGCTAGGGATTATAGCGGTTTAAAAGGCGTAAGAATCGATTATAAGATGAGTAGTAAAAGTGAGTTTGATTGGGTAAGGGCCATTAGAAGCACAATGAGCTTTAGACTTGCTGGTGCGGATGCAAAAAATATTAGCTTTGGTTGTTTGGAAAGCTTGGCATTTTTCTTAAGCGATTTTGGCGATATTTTAAAAGATGAATTAGAGTGCGAAGGTATGATATTTAGTGGTAATTTATTTGCTAATCCTGTAATTGCAAATTTGGCTTTGAAGTTTTGCAATTCAAATTATAAAAGCAAATTTAGCGGACGCTATCCACTTGAAATCGATTAAGATTGATGTTTTTGGGCTAGTTCAAGGTGTTGGATTTCGCCCTTTTGTTTATGCTCTAGCCAAAAACCTTGGATTAAATGGAATTGTTCTAAATAACTCTAGCGGTGTAAAAATTGAGCTTTGTGGTGATCAAAAAAGTATTGATAGTTTTATATCTAAACTTCAAACAAATTTACCTCCACTTGCTAGAATAGATGATTTTATTATCAGTGATGGTGATAAAATATATAAAGATTTTAATATAGTTAGTTCACAAGAAAGTTATAAATTTGCACCGATTTTACCTGATTTTGCTATATGCGATGAGTGTAAATTTGAGTTAAAAGATCCTACAAATCGACGCTATAATCATCCATTTATCAATTGTACAAATTGCGGCCCTAGATTTTCTTTGATTAAAAGCTTGCCATATGATAGAATAAATACCACAATGAGCAAATTTAATATGTGTAAGCAGTGTCAAGATGAATATAGCGATCCAGCTAATCGCCGTTATCATGCTCAGCCAGTAGCATGTAAAAATTGTGGACCAACGATAAGCTATAAAAGCTTAGATGGCAAAACTCTAGCAAACGATGTAGAAGCTATTAATAAGTGTGTAAATGATTTAAAAGATGGCAAAATTATAGCTATTAAAGGAATTGGTGGGTTTCATCTTGTTTGCGATGCTCTAAATAATGAGGCTATATCATCTTTAAAAGAGCGTAAAAGACGCCCGCATAAACCTTTAGCTATAATGTGTAAAGATCTTGATATGGCTTGTAGTTATGCCTATATTAATGAGAGTGAAGCTAGGATTTTAAACTCAAATTTAAAGCCAATAGTGTTATTAAAATCTAAAAATAATCTACCTAAGTCGATATCTAGTGGCGTAGGAAGTGTTGGTATATTCTTACCACCAACTCCACTTCATATAATGCTATTAGATAGTTTAAATTCTCCAGTCGTTGCCACTAGTGCAAATCCAAGCAAAGAGCCTATTTTGACAGATTTTGATGGGCTTGCTAGTAGGCTTAGTAGCGTGTGTGATTATGCTCTTGATAATGATAGAGATATTATAAATCCAAGCGATGATAGTATCTGTTTTGAGCTATATTCAAAACCAATTTATCTGCGAACATCTCGTGGGTTAAAGCCTAATATTATACCTTTAAATTTAGGATTAAAAGATGCGCTAAAAGGGTGTTTTTTAGCTCTTGGGAGTTTGATGAAGAATCAATTTGCTATCTACAAAGATGGTCTTATTTTTAGCTCGCCATATATTGGTGATATGGGTTCTTTATCGGTTATTAAAAGATTTGATGAATTATTAGAGAGCTTTAAGAGTATTTATGGGTTTGAGTTTGATTTTATAGTAGGTGATGCTCATCCACATTTTGGATTTGTAAATAATTTTAAAGATAAAGAAATTTATAGGGTTTATCATCATCACGCTCATGCTCTTAGTGTAATGCTTGAAAATGGCTTAGATTGTGAAGTTTTGGCGCTTAGCTTTGATGGTACTGGATATGGCCAGGACGCTACTATATGGGGTGGAGAAGTGCTAAGATGCAAGGATAATGAGTTTAGTAGAGTTATGCATTTTGATAATTTTAAGCTTATTGGAGCAGATAAAGGGATAAAAAATATCTATTATCTAGCTTACGCAATAGCAAAAAAATATAATCTAAACTCACCAAAAATAGATACTATAGTGCCTCAAATTCAAAGATCTAATCTAGATAAAATCTTAGAAAATAATCTAAATACAATTGATACTAGCTCGCTTGGTAGAATTTTTGATGCATTTGCTGCAATTGTGCTAAATTTACCAGTTATAACATATGATGCACAAGCCCCTATGATGCTTGAGTCTTTATATGATGAAAATATAAATGTGGCCTATGAATTTGAAATAGATAAAGATGTAATTAATTATAAAAATGCTTTTATAGGCGCTTTAAATGATCCTATAGAAGTAGCAGCCACTGCGTTTATAAATGGAATTTCAAATTTAGCTTTAAAGATTGCTAAAATGCACAATCTTCCAGTTGTATTATGTGGTGGAGTATGGCAAAATAAAGCTTTATTAAAAAGGACTATATCTGAGTTTAAACGCCATAATATTAAATATTATCTACCAATTAATGAACCTATGAATGATTCTGGTATTGCTATGGGGCAGATTTACTTTGGCTTAAATTTGCTTAGATATAATGCTAAGCTTTAATATATAAAATTATAGATTGTTTTAAAATTAAGGAGATATTATGTGTAAAGATTGTGGTTGCAGTATGGGTGGAGCACATCATCATAATCACGATGATCACCATCATAACCATCACGGTCGCCATGACCATCCGGTGTTAAATGAGAAAAAGACTATTGAGGTAGTAGAAAAAATATTAAAAGATAATGATCACGAAGCAGCTCACAATAGAGCTCATCTTGATGAGTATGGACTCTTGTGTATAAATTTAATGAGTAGCCCAGGTGCCGGCAAAACTACACTTTTAGAAGCAACTATTAAAGCAAGTGGATTAAAAATTGGAGTAGTTGAGGGTGATTTAGAGACTAATATGGATGCAAATCGTGTGATAAATGCTGGTGGTATAGCGTATCAAATTAGCACGGGTCAAACATGTCATTTAGATGCTTTTATGGTGCATAATGGTCTTCATCACTTGCCTTTAAATGAACTTGATTTAGTATTTATAGAAAATGTTGGAAATCTTGTATGTCCAGCTAGTTATGATGTAGGAGCACACCTTAATGCTGTGTTAATTAGCGTACCAGAAGGTAGTGATAAGGTAGCTAAATATCCAGTGATGTTTAGAGCTGCTGATGTAGTGATAATTACTAAGATTGGATTGTTAGAGCATTTTGATTTTGATGTAGAACTAGTAAAAAAAGAGGCTAGAAAGCTAAATCCAAAAGTTGATATTATAGAAGTTGATAGTAGAAGTGGTCAAGGAATTGATAAATGGATAAATTATATAAAAGTAAAAAAAGAGGCTAGATAATGTGTCTTAGTATCCCATCAAAAGTGATATCAATAGATGAAAATAATTTTGCAATAGTAGATACTATGGGTGTTAGGCGTGGAGTGAGCTTAGATCTTATAGCTGAGCCTGTTGCTGTTGGGGATTATGTGTTAATTCATGTTGGCTTTGCTATGGAGAAGATTGATACCCAGTATGCGCTTGAGAGTTTAAAAATATATGAGCAAATAGCTAATGATATGCAAAATGGCAAAATATCAGCCGATGAAGGCGATATGGGTTTAGCGGCTTTAAAAGGGTAAATTTAATGGATTTGATAAATAGTTTTAGGGATAAAGATAAAATTTTAGCCTTAAGTAAGATAATTAAACAAAGAAGCAAAAAGCCACTAAATATAATGGAAATTTGCGGTGGTCATACGCATAGTATTATGAAATTTGGATTACCTCAATTAGTAGGTGATAATATAAATTTTATTCATGGGCCAGGGTGTCCAGTGTGCATTATGCCTAGAAGTCGCATAGATGAGGCTATAGCTATTGCTAGCATAGAAGGGGTGATATTTTGTACTTTAGCTGATATGATGAGAGTACCTGGAAGCAAAGGTTCTCTAGCTGAGCTTAGAGCTGGTGGGGCAGATATTAGGGCTTTGTATTCTCCACTTGATGTAATAAGCATTGCACAAGAAAATCCAGATAAAAAGGTTGTATTTTTTGCTATAGGATTTGAGACGACTACTCCAATGAGCGCAGTAGTAGTAGAACAGGCACTAAATTTAGGGCTTAAAAATCTATTTGTTCATATCAATCATGTGACTGTACCAGCTCCAGTAAGAGCTATAATGAGTGATAAAGATGTAAAAATAGATGCATTTTTAGGACCAAGTCATGTAAGCGTGATTACTGGAAGTGCTATATATGAAGAGCTTGCAGATGAGTTTGGTACTCCAATAGCTGTGAGTGGATTTGAGCCTTTAGATTTAATGGATAGTATATTAAATTTAGTAAATCAACATGAAAACGGCACCCATAAAGTTTATAATGAGTATGCTAGAGTCGTTAGTAATCAAGGAAATTTAAAAGCTAAAGAGTTAATAAATAAGTATCTTCAGCCTTGTGATTTTGAATGGAGAGGACTTGGGGTAATTCCTATGAGCGGGATGAAGCTTAGGGATGAGTTTGCTTTTCTTGATGCTAGAATACATTTTGATATCAAAGTAGGTGAATCTAAAGAGTCAAAAGCTTGTATATGTGGAGAAATTTTACGTGGCAAGGCTAAACCTTATGATTGTAAAGTCTTTGGTAAAGCATGTAATCCGCAAAATCCAATTGGTAGCTGTATGGTAAGTGGCGAAGGAGCTTGCGCAGCATATTATAAATATACTAAAAGAGGGTAAATGCAAAAGATAATGCTAGCTCACGGCGGTGGTGGGCAAGAGATGAATGATCTTATCAATGGATTGATTTTTAAAACTTTTAATAATGAAATTTTATCGCAAAATAACGATAGTGCTATTTTAAATTTAAGTGGAAAACTCGCATTTAGTACTGATAGTTTTGTAGTTAGTCCTATTAAATTTGCTGGTGGAGATATTGGCAAAATCGCAGTTTGCGGTACTGTAAATGATCTAGCTATGGTGGGAGCTAAGCCTAGATATCTTAGCTGCGCATTAATTATCGAAGAGGGGCTAGATATTGCCGAGCTTAAAGAGATTTTAGAAAGTATTAAAAGCAGTGCTGATATCGCAGGAGTTAGCATAGTATGTGGTGATACTAAGGTAGTTAGCAAAGGAAGTTGTGATAAGATTTTTATAAACACTTCAGGAGTTGGCCAGATTATTAAAGAGGCTAAGGTAGAAAATTTAAAAACTGGAGCCAAAATTTTACTAAGTGGCGATATTGGCAGACACGGAGCTGTAATATTAGCAAGTAGAAATGAGCTAAGGCTTCAAAGCGATTTACAAAGCGATTGTAAGCCTTTAAATTCTGTGGTAGAAGCACTATTTAATGCTGGAATCGAGCCTTTTGCTATGAGGGATGCTACTCGTGGTGGACTCTCAGCAGTATTAAATGAATGGGCGAAGGCTTGTGGATATGATATTAAAATCAATGATGAAAATATCGCTGTAAGTGATGAGGTTATGGGAATTTGTGAGATGCTTGGATTTGAGCCTTATGAGTTGGCAAATGAGGGAACCTTTGTTTTGGCTATTGATCCTAAAGATGAGGTTAAAGCGCTTGAGATTTTAAGAGAATTTGACTCGAATGCAAATACTATTGGTGAGATTTTAGATAGTAATAAAGGTAATGTAATTATACAAAATAGTTATGGAGCATCTAGATTTATGGAGCCACCAAAAGGTGAGCTATTGCCTAGAATTTGCTAAAAGGAGAGCTAAATGCATGAATTAGCCATAGTTCAAGATCTATTTAAACTTTGCGAAACAAATGCTATGAAGCATAATGCTACAAAGATAAATAAAGTAGAAATTGAAATAGGAAGATTAAGCGGAGTAGAGGCACACTATTTACAAAGTGCTTTTGATGCTTTTAAGACTGATACAATATGTTCAGACGCTAAGCTTATAATTCATCCAAAAGATATTACGATTAAGTGCAATGAGTGCGGATCACAAAGTGTACTTTTAGAAAATGAATTTCTTTGTCCAAAATGTGGCTCAAATTCACTCGATGTAATTAGTGGCGAGGATATGTATCTAATGCGTCTAGAGATGGAGTAGCTAGCAAATTACGCTAGCTAACTCATCTATAGTATATGGTTGGTATAGTTTTGTATCGCCAAAGCTGCTTGCGACATCATCAAAATGAGAATTATCACTTATTATAATAATCTTAAAGCCCTTAATCTCTTGCCACTCTTTGATTAAATTCAACTCATTATATGGAAGTTTTTTAACAATTTTTGCTTGAATAAATAAAAAATCAGGCTTATAAAGCATATCTGTTATATGATTTTTAACACTCTCCCAGCTTGATTCTGGTTGAATGGATATTCCAAAAATACTAAGTCCAGCCACAAGAGCAAAAAATCCAGTCTGACTTTCATAGGCTACTAAGGCACTTTTTTGCTCATTTGGTTCGCTGATTTGCGGCTCTTCTAGCTGGTGCATTGTAGCATTAAATGTAAAGATTGAACTATTAGATTTTACGCTAAACTCAATCTTTGAACCGATTTGTTCAGCATAGCTTGAAGCGATAGAGAGAAATTTATAATTTATATTTCTATTTTTATATTCTAATGCACTTATGATCTCACTAGTATTCATTTGAGCTGAAGTTTTAATTGAAATTTGATATTCATCTGGATTTTTAGTTGGTTTTATAGTAAATAAAATTGAGCTATTTTTTATGCTTTTATTTACAAAGCAAAGAATATTATGAGTTGCATTTGTGATAGCTTTAAAATTTGCACTAAAATATCTAGCATGTCTTGGAGGGTGGTTAAAGATTATAGTATTTTGGTTTTGCGTAGCTTTATCATGAAGTACTCTAAAAAATAGCCCCAAGCGCTCGATAATATCACCATTTTCAAGCCTATTATGGAAAAATCTTAAATTTAGTTTAGCTAATCTTTTATCTGATGTACGGATTAGTTTTTGATTTCTATTTTGTACTGGTTTCCTGCTGATTATAATTAGTAGCATTACAAAGAAAAATAGTACGCTAAAAGCGACATATTCCTCAATATCTACGCTATTAGCCATTGCAAATTCAGCCATTAAAAGCAAAAATAAAATTCTCATTATATCACCAACATTGCATCACCATAGGAGTAAAATTTATACTCTTTTTCTATAGCTTGTTTGTAAATTTGTTTGACATTTTCTAAGCCCACAAAGCTTGCTACTAACATAATTAGTGTAGATTTTGGTAAGTGGAAATTAGTTAATAGATAGTTTTGTCTTTGAGGTGGATTAGCTGGATGTAAAAATAGATCACATAGCCCATCTTTTACTCCGGTTCTATAAAAGTATTCAATGCATCTTGTAACAGTGGTTCCTACGCCAAGAATTGGTCTATTGCTATTTATAGTATTTATACTCTCATCACTTATGGTATAGATTTCGCTATGCATCTTATGATCTCTAATATCGCCAACTTCAACACCTTTAAATGTTCCAGCACCTACATGTAGAGTAATATATGAGATATTGTGTTTGTTTTTTATATCTTGTATCATTTGAGGACTAAAATGCAAGCTAGCAGTTGGCGCAGCTACGGCTCCATCATTTTTAGCAAATATACTTTGATACCATATCTCATCGTTTTTTTGATCAGCTCTTTTGATATATGGTGGGAGCGGGACATGTCCGATTTGATTTAGAATTTGGTATAAATTTTCTGTTTTAATTTCATTACCATTTTGACTGAATTTAACAATTCGATACTCATTTAAAAGCTCTAAAACTTCGCAACTTAGCCCATTGTCAAATTCTAAAATCGTACCAGGTTTTACTCTGCCTTTAATAAGGGTGCTAAATTTACCCTCACCCAAGGGTTGATTAAGCAGCAGCTCAACGGCTCCACCGCTTGATTTTTTGCCATATATACGAGCTTTAATAACTTTAGTATCATTAAAAATAATATCGCAATCTGGTAAAAACTCCATCAAATTACCAAATTTAGTATGCGTAATTTTATTACTAGAGCGTTCATATACTAATAGATTAGCGCTCTCTTTTGGCTGGATTGGAGATGAGGCTATGAGTTTAGATGGTAGCTCATAATCGTAGCTATTTAAATTAAATATATCATTTTTGATCATCGGATTCTTCTTCATCTTCATCGATATCTTTTGGTGCTGGATTTACCATTTTTGCAATCAAAATTGATAATGAATACAATCCAATTAATGGAATAGCTAGCATAAACTGACTAAGTACATCTGGTGGAGTCATAATCGCTGCAAAGATAAAAATCCCAACCACAGCATATCTAAAAAATCCCTTTAAACTTTCATCAGTAATCATACCAATTTTAGCTAAAAAAAATGTAACAACTGGTAGCTCAAAGCTAATTCCAAACGCTACTACTATTTTGGTAAAAAATCCTACATAATCGCCAATGCTAGGAAGTGCTTGAAATAATGTCCCACCAAAATTTATAAGAAATGCAAATCCAACTGGAACTACAAAATAGTAGCAAAACGCAGAGCCTACGGCAAACATAACTGTCGCACTTAATACAAATGGTATTACATATTTTTTCTCATTTTCATATAATCCTGGAGCGACAAATAGCCAAAATTGCCAAAAAATTATAGGTAATGCAAGCAAAAGTCCTGCAAAAAATGCAACCTTCATAGCTGTAAAAAATGGTTCAGCTACTTGAGTGAATATAATATTGCTATTATCTGGTAGTACTGCTTTAAGTGGTGCAGTCATAAAATCAAGCAAAGGCGCCCAAAAATTAAAACATATAATAAAACATACTATCACCGATAGCGCACTAATTAATAAACGCTTTCTAAGATCAATTAAATGTGGTCTTAAATCTTCAAACATTATGCCTCTTTTGTCTTTTGGATTTCATCTTTTATCTCTTTTGGAGCAGAATTTAGACTGGTATTTATACTATTAGATGAGCTTAAATTTGGTTTTGGAGGATTGCTTATATTTGCTGGATTATCAGTTATTGTATTTTTAGGTTGTTGCGATTGATCTTCTTCATCATCTAGGTCTAAACCAGCATTTAATTTATTTATAGGATTTAAATTCGATATCTCGTTTTGAATATCAGCTAGTGATTTTTGTGTTGAACCTGCTATATTTGTTACATTGCTTTTTAACTCATCAAGCTCTTCAAAAGTTAGCTTTTTTCTTACTCCATCTATGCTACCAGTTAGGCTATCTTTATACTTTTTAGCATCTTCTTTTAGTTCGGCTATCTTTATCTCTTGTTCAAATGTACTTTTAGCTCCATTTATAGTTTGTTTAAATAGCTTAAAAAATTTAGCTATATTAACCATCGCATTTGGTAGCTTATCAGGGCCTAAGACTATGACAGCAACAATGGCGACTATTAAAATTTCACCGATTCCCATTCCTAGCATAAAAATTCCTATAAATTTAAATTTAGGCTAGTATTTTACAATTTTTTTGCTTAATAGATATTGATTTTATATAGTGTTATAGAAGTGAAAGCCCAAAAAGGGCTTTTGAATTATTTATCTCTTAGACCTAGTTCAGCTATTAATTTAGTATAAGTTTCATATTTAGTAGCTTTTAGGTATTTTAGTAGTCTTTTGCGGCGACCAACTAATTTTAATAGACCTAATCTTGAACTAAAGTCTTTTTTATTTATTTTTAGGTGTTCTGTTAACTCTGCTATTCTTGTGCTTAGCAGTGCAATTTGAACCTCTGAAGAGCCTGTGTCTCCACTTTTTCTAGCAAATTTTGCAACTATTTGAGCTTTCTTAGCCGTATCTAAAGCCATATTTGACCTCCTGAGCGGTATATAAAATTGAGCGGTGATTATATCATAATAATCAAAAAGTTTGCTTAAAAATAGTAGCTGTATAGATTAAATTTGAATTATAAAAATTTATATAAATCAAAATTTTCCAATTTTTACTTAAGTTTTATCTAATTTTTGCTAAAATCAAAAAATTTTTTACTATTAAAGGTGTTATATGGATTATAAAGATACTCTTTTGTTGCCGGTTACTGATTTTGCAATGAGGGGCAATTTGCCGCAAAATGAACCAGCAAGATACGCAAAATGGGATAAAGATAGAGTCTATGATAAGATGAAGAAAACTCGCCAAAATGCATCTGTGAGTTTTAATATTCATGATGGCCCACCATATGCAAATGGTCACCTTCACATAGGTCATGCACTAAATAAAATTTTAAAAGATATAATAGTTAAAACTCATTACTTTTTTGGAGAGAGTGTCAGATTTACTCCAGGATGGGATTGCCATGGATTGCCAATCGAACAGCAAGTAGAAATAAAGCTTGGTGATAAGAAAAAAGGCATGGATATTGCAGCTATTAGAAGTGAGTGTAGAGATTGGGCTAATGAATTTATAGAAATTCAAAAGAGCGAATTTAAATCTCTTGGCGTTGTGGGGGATTGGCAAAATCCATATATGACGATGAAATTTAAATTTGAAGCAAATATATATAGAACTCTATGCGCAGTGGCCAAAAAGGGGCTTTTAATAGAAAGAAGTAAGCCAGTATTTTGGAGTTGGGCAGCTAAGAGCGCACTTGCAGAGGCTGAAGTAGAGTATGCCGATAAAGAGGATTATAGTCTATATGTGGCTTTTAAATTATCAGAATCAGCATCTAAAGCAATAGGGGTTGAAGGCGCTAAAGCAGTAATTTGGACTACTACTCCATGGACATTAGTAGCTAATCAAGCTATTAGTTTAAATCCAAATGAAATTTATTGCGTTACAAGTGAAAAATTAATTTTTGCTAAACCATTGCTTGAGGTTTTAGTAGCTCAAGGCATTACAAGTGGAGAGATTATTAGTGAGTTTAATTCGCAAAAATTAGAAAATTTACATGCTATAAATCCACTAAATGGTAGAGAGTCTAGATTTATTCTTGGTGAGCATGTACTTATGGATGGTGGTACAGGGTTAGTTCATACCGCTCCTGGACATGGTGAGGATGATTATTTTGCTAGTCTTAGATATGGTATAGAGGTTATAATGCCAGTTGATGAGGCTGGATTATATGATGAGACATTAAGGCATCATAGCTTATTACCAGCAGATGTGGTAGATGAATTTATAGGTATGCATATATTTAAGGCTAATGAGAAAATTATAGAGCTTTTGGGTGATTATGTAGTTAAAGTTAGTAAATTTACTCATAGTTATCCATTTTGCTGGAGAACCCATAAGCCTGTAATTTATAGAGCTACTAAGCAGTGGTTTATTGCTATGGATGAGCCAAAATTAAGTGGCAAGACATTACGTCAGACTGCACTTGAGGCATTAAATAGTGTTAAATTTTATCCAGAAGCTGGGATTAAAAGAATATCATCAATGATAGAAAATCGCCCAGATTGGTGTATTAGCCGTCAGCGTGATTGGGGTGTGCCAATTGCATTTTTTAGAATCAAATCTACTAAAGAGGTTATTTTTGATAGTGAAATTTTAGATCATATAGCTAAGATTTTTGATGAAAAAGGTGCTGATGCTTGGTGGAGTATGAGTATTGATGAACTATTGCCTAATGGGTGCAAATTTAAGGCTGATGAATTAGAAAAAGTTAGCGATATTTTAGATGTTTGGTTTGATAGTGGCTCAACTTGGAATGCTGTGTTAAATAGTGGTGATTATGATGCTGGCCAATATAGTGCTAGTATGTATCTTGAAGGAAGCGACCAGCACCGTGGATGGTTTCAAAGTTCATTACTACTAAGCTGCGCTGTAAATGAAAAAGCACCATATAAAAGCGTATTAACTCATGGCTTTACTGTGGATAAAAATGGTGAAAAGATGAGTAAATCTAAAGGCAATGTAATTGCTCCAGATGCAGTTGCTAAGGAATTTGGTGTTGAGATTTTGCGTTTATGGGTTAGTTTAAGTGATTATTCAAGTGATCTAAAAATAGGTAATGATATCTTAAAACAGGTGGCCGAACAGTATAGAAAAATTAGAAATACTATAAGATTTTTACTAGCAAATATTAGTGATTTAAAAGAATTTAATTATGAATTTGGTCTATTAGATAGATGGATTTTAGGTAAAGCAAGTGTATGTTTTAATGAGGTTAGTACTTGTTTTAGAAATTATGAATACTCAAAAGGATTTAATATTTTATTAAATTTCTTAAGCGGTGATTTAAGTGGTATTTATTTAGATGTATGCAAAGATAGATTATATTGTGATACTTTAGATAGTACCAAAAGAGCAAGTTCGCAAACTGCTATGGCTTTAATTACTAAAGCACTTTTACCGCTTATTGCTCCAACTCTTACTTATACAGTAGATGAGGTTATGGAGTATGCACCTAGTATAATCAAAGATGGCAAAAGTGATGTTTTTGATCTAGTTTATGAACCAATTAAATTTGATAGTGTAATCGATGATACATTACTTAGAGAGAGTAAAGAGAAATTTAATGAAATCATTGATAACCTAAAAAAAGATAAATTAATTAAAGCCACTTTAGAATTAGAGATTCAAACTATTAGTGATTCTATGCTAGCTCTTGATAAAGATGAAGTAGCTGATTGGTATATGGTAAGTGAATTTGGAGCATTTAGAGTCGATAGTGATATTTTAGCAGAGTTTGTAGTAGGTGATAATAGATTTGTTGTAGCCCGCTCAGCTAAATTTAAATGTCCAAGATGCTGGAAATTTAGCGCTCAAAGTGATGAGTGTCTATGTCCTAGATGTGCTGAGGTGATGAGTGCTAACTGAGCCAGTTGGAGTTGCAACTATAGTAGTAACTATATTGGTTTTACTAACTATTACAGCTGTAGGTATAGTTTTGGTTAATATATATAAGGAGAAAGAGTGATAAGTCTAAAAGAGGCTATGAAGTTAAGCTCTAGTGATCTAGAGCTACTTCGTAAAGAGCTAATTGATAAAATAGAAAAAACTAAAGAGATAGGTGCATATGTTGAACAATTGACAAATACTTCAATTGATGAGAGTTTTGCTGGTGTACCAATTGCTATAAAAGATAATATTCAAGTAAAAAATTGGGCAATTACAAGCTGTTCAAAAATTTTACAAGGCTATAAAGCACCTTATAATGCAACTGTAATTGAGAAATTAATCTTAGCTGGTTTGGCTCCATTTGGTAGAACAAATATGGATGAATTTGCTATGGGAAGTACCACTGAGAGCTCATATTATGGTAAAACCCTAAATCCGCTTGATCACTCTAGAGTTCCAGGCGGAAGTAGTGGCGGAAGCGCTGCTGCTGTGGCTGCTGGTATTGCAGTAGCAGCACTTGGAAGTGATACTGGTGGGAGTATTAGACAACCGGCTGCATTTTGTGGTTGCGTAGGATTTAAGCCTACATATGGAAGAGTTAGTAGATATGGATTGGGTGCATACTCTAGTAGTTTAGATCAGATTGGACCAATTACGCAAAATGTAGAAGATGCTGCGATATTATATGATATTATTGCTGGATATGATAAGCTTGATAGTACTAGTGCAAATATAGATTGCACTCCAGTTGCTCCAAATTTAAATCCAAATAGAAAATTAAAAATCGCTGTTATTAAAAATTATGTTGATGAAGCAAGTGCTCCAGTTAAAGATGCACTAAATTTAACAATAGAAAAATTAAAAAATGCTGGTCACGAAATTTGTTATAAAGAATTAGCTAATTCTAAATATGATATTGCTGCATATTATATCATTGCCACAGCTGAAGCTAGTGCGAATTTGAGTCGCTATGATGGCGTAAGATATGGCAATAGAGCTAGTGCTGATTCTCTTGGAGCGATGTATGCAAATACTAGAGGTGAAGGTTTTGGTGCAGAGGTGCAGCGTAGAATGCTTCTTGGGACATTTGTTCTAAGTAGCGGCTATTATGATGCTTATTATATCAAAGCGCAAAAGGCTAGAGCTTTTATCAAGCGTGAATATGATGAAATTTTAAACGAAGTAGATATAATCTTAATGCCAGTAGCTCCATCAGTAGCATATAAATTTGGCGAACTAAAAGACCCGCTAAGTGCGTATCTAAGTGATATTTATACAATTGGAGTAAATTTAGCAGGCCTTCCAGCTATTACAGTTCCAGTTGCAAATGATGAAAATGGATTAAATATTTCCGCTCAATTAATTGGTGGTGCGTGGCAAGAACAGACAGTTTTAGACGCAGCTTTAAGCTTAGAGAATATAATAAAAGGAAAATAGTATGAAAATAGTAAAAAGAGCTTTGACATTTGAAGATGTTTTATTAGTACCTCAATACTCTGAGATTTTACCAAAACAAGTTGATATTAGATCTAAATTTAGTAAAAATATCGAGTTAAATATCCCTATAATTTCAGCTGCTATGGATACTGTTAC
>NZ_JAGCNF010000003.1 GCF_017646085.1 Campylobacter sp.
CTAGCAACAGCTATGGGATATCTAAAAAAATCATATGAGAGAAAAGCTGAAGAATTTAAAGATGTATTAAAAATGGGTAGAACTCAATTACAAGATGCTGTACCTATGACACTTGGTCGTGAATTTAAAACATTTGCTGTAATGATCGGTGAAGATATTGAGAGAATTTTAGAAGTTAGAAAACTTGTATTAGAAGTTAATCTAGGTGGTACAGCAATTGGTACAGGTATTAACTCTCACCCAGATTACCCAAGAGTAGTAGAGCAAAAACTAAGAGAGGTAACTGGACACGAATATAAAGTGGCTGAAGATCTAATAGAAGCTACACAAGATACTGGCGTATATGTACAAATCTCAGGCGTACTAAAAAGGGTAGCAACAAAACTATCTAAAGTATGTAACGATTTAAGACTTTTAAGTTCAGGTCCAAAATGTGGTTTAAATGAAATCAATCTACCAAAAATGCAACCAGGTAGCTCAATTATGCCAGGTAAAGTAAATCCTGTTATTCCTGAAGTTGTAAATCAAGTTTGCTATTCAGTTATTGGATCAGATGTTACAGTTACTTTTGCTTGCGAAGGCGGTCAATTGCAGCTAAATGTATTTGAGCCAGTTGTAGCTTATAGCTTATTTAACTCAATTATTATGCTTGAAAAAGCTATGAAAACTCTAGCTGATAAATGTATAGACGGTATTACAGCTAATGAAAAAATTTGTAGCGATTTTGTCTATAATTCAATTGGTATTGTTACAGCATTTAATCCATATATCGGATATGAAAAATCAGCTAGCATTGCTAAAGAAGCTCTTCAAACAGGTAAAAGCGTTGCAGATATATGCTTAGAGCGTGGATATTTAACAAAAGAAGAGATTGATAAAATTCTAACACCTGCTAATATGCTTAATCCGCATATGGGTGAAAATAAATAATCTAAATTTCGTTTTAAAATTTGCTAAGAGCTAATCTCTTAGCAAGCAAAATAAAGGAGAATCTATGGATTTTGTATTAATTTTACAAATCATTGTTCTACTAGGCGCTATCTTTGTAGGTATTCGCCTTGGTGGTATCGGTATTGGTTACGCCGGTGGTATCGGTGTTGTTATCCTGGGTCTTTGTCTGGGTATGAAACCAGGCTCTATTCCTTGGGATGTTATCTTAATTATTATGTCAGTTATTGCAGCAATTTCAGCTATGCAACTTGCTGGCGGGCTTGATTATTTAGTTCAAATAGCTGAGAGAATTCTACGCTCAAATCCTAAATACATCAACTTCCTAGCTCCAACTGTTACATATTTTCTAACAATTTTAGCAGGTACAGGTCATACAGCATTTTCTATGATTCCAGTTATTGTTGAAGTTGCTAAAGAGCAAAATATCAAACCATCAGCTCCGCTATCAATTGCAGTTGTATCTAGCCAAATTGCTATTACTGCTAGCCCAGTTAGCGCTGCTGTTGTTTATATGACTGGCGTTCTTGAGCCACTTGGCTGGAGTTATCCAACTCTAATTGGTCTATGGTTAGTAACTACATTTGCTGGTTGTATGCTTACAGCTTTAATTATTACACTATTTGCTAATCTTGATTTAAGCAAAGATCCAGTATATCAAGAGCGTCTAGCTCAAGGTCTAGTAAAACCATCAGCTGGCGTTCAAAATAAAGAGCTTAAACCAGGTGCAAAATTATCAGTTGCTATATTCTTAATTGGCGTTTTACTAGTTGTATTATATGCTACAGCTATCTCTAAAGTTGGCGGAAAACCAGTTCTTATTGAGAATGTAGTTGTCCCTAGAGATGCAGCGATTATGAGCTTTATGCTTGGTGTGGCTACATTTATTACAATCTTTTGTAAAATCGAAGTTGGCAAAGTAGCTGATACTAGTGTATTTAAATCAGGTATGGTTGCTTGTGTTTGTGTTCTTGGTGTTGCATGGCTTGGTAATACATTTGTTGGCGGCTATACAAACGAGATTAAAACCCTAGCTGGTGATTGGGTTAAGGCTGTTCCTTCACTTCTTGCTGTTATATTCTTCTTTGCAGCTATGCTTCTATACTCTCAAGCAGCTACTGCAAAAGCGATTACTCCAGTAGTGGTAGCGGCTCTAGGTATCAGCGCAGCAAATCCAGGCGATGCATATATGCTAGTTGCATCTTTTGCTGCTGTATCAGCTCTATTTGTTTTACCTACATATCCTACACTTCTAGGTGCTGTACAAATGGATGATACAGGTTCTACAAGACTTGGCAAGTATGTATTTAATCACGCATTCTTAATCCCTGGTGTTTTGGCCATTGCTTTCTCTGTTGCATTTGGCTTTATAGCTTCTGCTATAATCTAACACTTAATCTACTCCAAGCAGCTACTTGGGGTAGATTTTCCTTTAACTATTTTTATTATTTGTAAAATAATTCAAATTTCAGTATTAACATATATAGTCTAGCTATCTACAAATTCTAATCATAAATAAATTTGACCGCCCTTTACATTATAAATTAACAAAATAAGTATAGTAATCTATTTCAAATTTGCGCAATAATATTTTTATTTTGCTATAATATCGCTTATTATATTAAAAAGGTAAAAGAGATGTTTTATAAGAAATATAAAGAAAAAATTAATAATATTGAAGATATTCTTATATCTGCGCAAGAAATTGATTATGATAACTCAATATTATCACTTAGAGAGCTTATTGCCCCCCCCCATAACTTTCAAGCAAATTTAATTGATAAAAGTAATTTTTTATTATTTTCCTATGAATCCCATTTGCCTAAATTTAATTTTGCAAATTTAGGAGATTATATTCAAACAATTGCTACTAAAAATGCATTACAAAGCATTTTTTCAAATATAAATTTTTTGTTTCACAATAGAGATACATTGACTAGTTATTATCAAAAAGATAAAATTACACCAGTTGTAATGCAAGGCTGGTTCTCTCATTCTAAATATTTTATTCCTAATAATAATACTTTACCAGTCTTTGTTGGAACGCACTTTACCCCAGAAATATATAATTTTATGCAAAGATTTATAAGCTTTTATCCTTGGTTTTTTAAAGATAAACAGATAGGTTGTAGAGATTTTGAAACATTACGATTTTGTCAAACAATGGGACTTGATTCATATTTATCACGCTGCTTGACACTAACACTACCTAAACGAGATGAATATATAGTAGGTGATACTATATATTTTGTAGGAATTTCTAAAGATATACTAACATATATACCAGATAAATTAAAAAATAGTGCCGAACATATTAATCAGCAAGAAGCTTCTTGCGAAGTAGATGGGTCTTTGGATTGGAAAAACTTATATAGAAAAACTGAGGATCTACTACAAACTTATAAAAATAAGGCAAAATTAATAGTTACATCTGCTTTGCATTGCGCTGCGCCTTGCACTGCGATGGGTATTCCTGTAGTATTAATAGCTAAAAATCAAGAAAATATTAATCGATTTTCTGCTATCAAGGGCATTATTCCAATTTATACTTATGATGATTTGAAAAATAATCGCATCAATTTTAATCCTAAAAGTTTAAATATTGAAGATTTAAAACAATATATGTTACAAAATTTAAAGCTAAGTATTTTAAAGGAAATGGGTGAAAAAATCGATGAAAATGAACTAACGCAAATTAGACATAATATCCAATATTATAAAGCATATTAATAGCTTTTTAACTAAAAGTTTTTATTTATCTAAGCCAGTCAATTGAGGATTTGCCATGAGCTAATAAATAGGCATTGCACTGGCTAAAATGCCGTGAGCCAAAAAACGCACCACGAGCAAGCGGACTAGGATGTGCGGCTTTTAAAATCATATGGCGATTTAAATCAATAAGCGGGGCAAGATTTTTAGCGTGATTACCCCAAAGCATAAATACGCAGTGGTCAAATTTAGCATTTATAGTGCGGATAACGCCAGCAGTAAAGATTTGCCAACCAATTTTAGAATGCGAAGCAGGGCGATTTTGTTCTACTGTTAGGGCAGTGTTTAAAAGCAATACGCCTTGATTTGCCCAACTAGTTAGATCTCCACAAGTAAAATCTCTTTTAGCCTTAGCTGATTGCATATTGTGGTTAAAATATTGATTTTTAACTAAATCTTTGTAAATATTACAATTATAATTAATCAAATCACCATTTAAATCTACCTCCAAATCATCACAAATTTCTTTAAAGATATTCTTTAGACTTGGCGGTATTTTAATCCCGCTAGGAACACTAAAGGCTAGCCCCATTGCTTCACCCGCATTATGATATGGATCTTGACCAATGATTATAACCTTTAAATTACTTGGCTTGCATAGATTAAAAGCATTAAAAATAAGTTCTTTTGGTGGATAAATTGTACTATTTTGAGAATTTAAAAATGAGACTATTCTAGTAAAATTCAAACTATTAAGCTCATCTTTTAAAAGCTCTTGCCACTCTGAATCTAGATATGAGATTAAATTTGAATACATTAAAAAAAGCCTAGCAAAAGCTAGGCTAATATTATAAAGCTTTTTTAGCCTCTGCTACAATGCTAGCAAATGCTGCTGCATCATTCATAGCTAGGTTTGCCAAAACTTTTCTATCTAGTTCGATGTTTGCTTTTTTAAGGCCGTTCATAAATCTTGAATAGCTAATATCATTTAGTCTGCAAGCTGCATTGATACGGATAATCCATAATCTACGGAAGTCACGTTTTTTTGCACGTCTATCACGGTATGCATATACTAAACTTCTTTCTAATTGCTCTTTAGCTTTTCTAAAGTGCTTATGTCTAGCACTATAAAAACCACGAGCTAGTTTTAGAACCTTTTTATGTCTGCGGCGTCTTACAACACCAGTTTTAACTCTTGCCATATTTATCCTTTACAAATTGGCGTCCAATAATCTGGAACTTGTCCCATTATAGGGAGGTTAGAATGACTTTAAATCGTCAAAAACTTATATACAAAGCATTTTTTTAACAGCTGAGACATTTGTGCTATCTACATATTGAGATTGTCTTAAGTCTCTTTTGCGCTTAGGTGACATTTTAGTTAAGATATGGCTTCTAAATGCTGAGCCTCTTTTAATCTTGTTTTTGCCAACTTTAAAGCGTTTAGCTGCACCGCGAACAGATTTCATCTTTGGCATGCGCTTTTCCTTTACTTCAAAATAAGCGCTGATTATACCAAATTTGAATTTAAAACTATATAAAATCAGTTAAATTTGATATTTTTCTCAAATTCATCAAGCCTTTTATGAATACTTCTAAGCTCTGTAATAGTTGTCCAATTATCTATAAATACGCTAAAACTACTACGAACTTGATCAAATGCATTGCTAACTTGAATCAAAATTCCAAGAGTAATCACACCACTAAAAAGTCCGCCGCCCATAATAATAAATGGCACAATTACCATAAACTGCGAAAATGAAATAAGCCAAATATTAAAATATCCATAGTGTAAAAATAATCTATAAAAATTAAATCTAACTCCACTAAATAGGCTTATGACGCTTTCATTGCTAGCATAATTTATCTTATCATCTTCAGCATAGACTAACTCTTTTCTAAAAGCAGCTTCGCTTTTTTGAATATTATACTCTAGTTTTGGCAGCTTAATACCTACAAACCACGAAACAATAAGACCTCCTATGCTCACAGCTAATGCTACCCAAACAAGTGAACCTGGAATATCTTTAAGATATGGTATATCCACTCCACTACTAAGCTCCCACAAAACTGGAATAAACGCAATCAAAATCATTATAGCTTTTAAAATTTGCAATCCTAAAGTTTCAGTGATTTTAGCAAATCTATATACATCCTCTTGCATCCTTTGGCTAGAACCTTCAATATCTACCCTACAAGCCCTCCAAGAATCTAAATAACCAAAAGTCATTGCCTCTCTCCATCTAAAAACCCAATGACTAGCAAAAAAAGTAGTAAGTGTAGCAATAATCACATAAGGCATTGCAATTAGTAAAAAACGATAAATTTGCTCCCAAAACTCATCTACGCTGTGGTTTTGTACATTTTGCATAATATCATAAAAGTCCTTGTACCAATCATTTATTGCTACATTTAATCTAGTTTGGAATATAAGAGAAACAATAATAACAAACAATCCACCATATGCCCAAACAGCCCATTTTTTGCTCTTAAAAAATGTAGAAAACATAATTAACCTTATAAAAAATTTGCTGATTATACTAGATAATTTTTAATTATTTAGTTATATCAATTAATTTTAAGTTCAATATAATTTAAATAGTTATAAAATTTAGCCAAATTTAAATTACGAAAGGAGAAATAGATGGAGTTTTTAATGAACTTAAGCGATGGTAAGCAATTTACCATTCAGCTTTTAATCGTTTTGATTTGTCTATTTTACGGTGCTAGAAAGGGTGGTATAGCTCTTGGATTGCTTGGCGGTATAGGTATGTTTGTGCTTACCTTTGGATTTGGCGTAAGTCCTGGCAAGCCTGCAATTGATGTTATCTTTACAATTTTATGTGTAGTTGTAGCTAGTGCAACGCTTCTAGCAAGCGGAGGTCTAGATGTAATGCTACAAATTGCTGAGAGGATATTAAGAAGAAATCCTAAATTCTTAACAATTTTAGCTCCGTTTGTCACTGCATTTTTAACAATTTTATGCGGTACTGGCCATGTTGTTTATACTATGATGCCAATTATCTATGATATTGCTATTAAAAATGGAATCCGCCCAGAACGACCAATGGCAGCAGCTTCTGTAAGCTCACAAATGGGCATTATCGCAAGCCCAGTAAGCGTGGCTGTAGTTTCACTAACTGCAATGCTTTTAGCTCCAGGAGTTAAGCATTTAGAAGGATTTGATGGGTATTTAAATTTACTTGCTATTACCATTCCTGCTACTTTAATTGGCGTTTTGGCTGTGGGTATTTTTAGCTGGTTTAGAGGTAAAGATCTAGATAAAGATACTGAATTTCAAGCAAAAATCACAAATGATGCTGAATTTAAAAAATATGTTTATGGCGATTCTAAAACTCTTTTAGATGTCAAGCTTCCAACTTCTCAATGGGCTGCTATGTGGATATTCTTAGGTGCGATTGCTATTGTAGCTCTTCTTGGCGCTTTCCCTGAGCTTCGTCCTGCATTTGATAATGGTAAAGGCGTAATGAAACCAATGAGTATGGTAGCTGTTATTCAGATGTTTATGCTTATTACTGGTTCGGTTTTAATCGTTTGTACAAAAGTTAAAGTAAATGATATAGCGCAAAATGCGATATTCCGCTCTGGAATGATAGCTATTGTGGCTGTATTTGGTATCTCTTGGATGGCTAATACTATGTTTAGCGTGCATACTCCAATGCTTAAAACTGCTCTTGGTGGCGTAGTTCAGCTATATCCTTGGACATATGCTGTGATGCTACTTTTAATTTCTAAATTTGTAAATTCCCAAGCAGCAGCACTTGCAGCATTTGTGCCACTTGCGCTTGGAATTGGTGTTGATCCAGCTATAATTGTAGCCTTTGCTCCAGCGTGTTATGGGTATTATATCTTACCTACATATCCTAGCGACCTTGCTACAATACAATTTGACCGCTCAGGCACGACAAAGATTGGTAGATTTGTTATAAATCACAGCTTTATCATTCCAGGGCTTCTAGGTGTAGGCGTATCTTGCGTGTTTGGATATATCTTTACTGGACTTGCTGGATATCTATAAAATTAAGCAGCTAGACTTCTAGCTGCTTAATCTCTTTTATAATGCTTTGTATATTATCTTTGGCTATTTGATAGCTCTCATTTAATGGGGTTTTTAAGTTTGCTACAATAGTATCGCTATCAGTGGCGATATATAAGCTCAAAATTTCATCATCAATAAAATATGAGGTTATAGAATTTAAAATCTCCTTTTTAGGTTTTATATTGCTTTTTACTCTGCCACGGATTAAAATACCATAAAATATAACCTCATCTTTGTCTCGCACGCAGATATCACAAGCCGTAAATTCACCAAATTTAAAAAGCCCAAATTTGCTAATTTGGGTAATCTTGCCATCAAAATGGCTATTTATATTATCTATTTTTAACTCTTGCAATGCTAAATCAAGGCCTAGCTCACGCAAAATTTCATCTCTTATTTGCCCTTTTAGATTATCTTCAAATTTGGCAAAATATTTAAATTTAATATAAAAATATAGCCAAAGCCCACCAAGCAATCCCCCAAGCACTGCAGCAGCTGGATCAAGCATCCATAGTGCAAGTGTAATAATAAAATCTACAACTCCACAAAGCGCTAAAACTCCAGCAAGCTTTAGTCGAATTTGGCGTCTATTTTGCTCTAAAATCTCCACACCATTCATTAGCTATTAAAATACTTTCTAGCTGGATTTTGATAATTTTTATTATGTCGGCTTAACTCATTTAATCTCTCTACTCTTTGCCTAGTTGTAGGGTGAGTGCGAAATAAATTTGATATACCGTTAGCAATATTTTTGCCACTAAATGGACTTATTATAAACATATGTGCAGTCTGTTCATTAGCATTTTTTACCATAGCGTGGGCATTGCTTCCTTCTAGCTTTAATAAAGCATTGGCTAAATCATTTGGGTTTGTAATAGAAGCTGAAAATCTATCAGCCTCAAACTCTCTTGAGCGTGATATACTCATTTGTATTATAGTAGCGGCTAAAGGCATTATGATAGATAAAGCAATTATTAAAATTGGATTTTGGCGGTTTTGATTATTTCCTAGCATTGCGCCAAATTGAGCAAAATTTGCTAAAATTGCAATTCCTCCAGCAAATACTGCTGCAATAGAACCGGTTAAAATATCATAGTGTCTTACATGGCCTAATTCATGAGCTATAACTGCAGCCACCTCATCATCATTTAAGGTATTTAAAAGCCCTGTTGTAAGTGCCACAGCCGCATTGGCTGGATTTCTGCCAGTAGCAAATGCATTAGGGACAGAGTCGCTAATTATATATAGCTTTGGTAGTTCTAATCCAGCTTTAAAACAGAGCTTTTGAGTCATATGATATAACGGATGTGAGCTATTAAGCTCTTGAGCGTTATATCGTTTTAAAATAAGCTTATCACTATAGAAATAACTAAAGAAATTCATAGCCAGTGCAATACAAAATGCTATTATCATACCGCTAGCCCCACCTATCATACCGCCAACAACAATAAAAAGCAGCATAAGGGCTACCATAAAAAATACAGTTTTAAAAACCTCCATTTTATCCCCTTATTGCTCCTAGGTATATAACTGCGTCAATCTGTTTTTTGGCTGCCTTTTCTAGCTCATTATCACTATTAATTATTAAGGCAATTTTGCTATCAAATAGATAATTATTGGCTAATTTTTGTAGTTTTTTAGCTAGTTTTATGGTATCGCATACAATAAATTTAACACCATTAGCATTAGCAATTAATGCCTCTTTAATACTAGAAACTACGATAAAATTACACTTTGAATTTAAATTTTTTGGTTCAAATTTAGATAAAAATACCGGCTCATAAGCTATTAAATCACTACCAATTATAATCATTTTAAACACTCCTTGCATATATATTTGCCATTTTTTAATGTGCTATCTTTTAACTCTACAAATGTATCGCATTTACTGCACTCAACAAAGCTTTGTTCATCGCCACTAGGCTTTTTAGATCTAAACTTAGGAACTATAAAAAAGTAAATTATTGCTATAATTAATGCAAATATTATAACTTTAGCTATCATTTTACACCCTTTAATATTACATAATTTCTCTCATTTTCTTGATAAATTTTCTTATAGCATTTTAGCTCTTCTATCTCAAATTTAGCATTTGAACCTTTATATAACAAAAATGTAGTCTCTTCATCATAAAAACCTTGACAAATTCTAATCAAATCAGCCGCATTCATCAATGCTCTAGAGGTTATAAGATCTGCTTTAATCTTATCGCATTTTTCAATTTTGCCACTATGAACAGTGATATTTTGTAAATTCAAGCTCAAAGCTGCATAAGATAAAAAGCTTGATTTTTTAGCTATTGGTTCATATAGATGAAACTCACACTCACTTAAAATCATTGCTAAAAATATCGCTGGAAATCCAGCCCCACTGCCTACATCTACACAAACCTTTGGCGTAAAATCTAAAAGCTTTATCGCTTCTATGCTATCAAGAGCTACTGGCTTTATATCTTTATAATTTGTTAGGCTATGAATTTTATTAAATTTTTTCAAAATCTCATCAAATTTAGCCACATTATCCCAAAATTTTACGCTCATAACATATGTCCCATCTGCTCTTTTTTAATATGTAAATAATCTTTATTATATTTATTTGCCTCTATTTGTATTGGAATTCGGCTTACTATTTTAGCTTTTATGCTTGAGAGTTTAAGCGGATTATTGGTTAATAAATTTACACTTTTTATCCCAAAATCATCTAAGATAAAATCTACCATCTCATATGTTCTCTCATCAGCTCTAAATCCTAACTGGTGATTAGCCTCTATGGTATCTAGACCTAAATCTTGAAGATTATAGGCATTGACTTTATTTAATAGGCCAATATTTCTACCTTCTTGACGAAGATATATTACCATTCCACCATTATTTGCTATATATCTAAGTGCAGCTTCTAGCTGCTCTCCGCAGTCGCATTTTCTGCTTCCTAATGCATCACCCGTAAGACACTCTGAGTGAATTCTAAGATTTAATGGATCGCTTAAATTTGAACTAAAAATTGCTAAATGTTCTTTATCGTTTTCTTTATATGCTTTAATCTTAAAATTACCAAATTTAGTTGGCAAATTTGCAACTTTGGATATCTCTATATTCACTTTTTTCCCTTGGTTTTCTTTTAATTGTATCATTTGCGATTAAATCTAAACAAAATCAATTATTTTTGATTAAATTAAATTCTGCTATAATCACTAAATTTGCAGGAGAATTATAATGTTTAAAAGATATAGAAGATTACGATTAAATGAATCCTTACGCTCTATGGTAAGAGAAAATAATATCTCTATTGATGATTTTATATACCCACTTTTTGTGGTTGAAGGTCAAGGAATTAAAAATGAAATAAGCTCGATGCCTGGCGTATTTCAAATGAGCTTAGATGAAATTTTAAAAGAGTGCCAAGAGATGATAAATCTAGGTATAAAATCTATAATTTTATTTGGAATTCCAAATTTAAAAGATAGCATTGGTAGCGATGCTCTTGATGAAAATGGGATAATTGCTCGTTCATTAAGAGCTATTAAAGAGAAATTTCCAAATCTTTTTGTGATAACTGATTTATGCTTTTGTGAATATACAGATCATGGACATTGCGGCATTTTAGATCATGTATGCAAAAGCGTTGATAACGATGCTACTCTTGAGATTTCAGCCAAACAAGCCTTAATCCATGCTAAAGCTGGAGCTGATATGATCGCACCAAGTGGAATGATGGATGGAATAATCTATACTTTACGCAAAGCATTAGATGAAAATGGATATGAAAATCTGCCTATTATGTCATATTCTACCAAATTTGCTTCTGCATATTATGGGCCATTTCGTGATGTAGCCCAAAGCGCTCCAAGTTTTGGCGATAGAAAGAGCTACCAAATGGATCCAGCAAATAGATTAGAAGCAATTAGTGAGAGCTTAGAAGATGAATCTCAAGGTGCAGATATTTTAATGGTCAAACCAGCTCTTGCCTATTTAGATATAATAAGAGATATCAAAGAGCGTAGCAGATTGCCACTATGTGTTTATAATGTAAGTGGAGAGTATGCCCTATTAAAAGCTGGACAAAAAGCTGGAGTTATAGATTATGAGCGTGTGATGATGGAGACGATGATATCTTTTAAAAGAGCAGGTGCCAATCTTATTATTAGCTACCATGCAAAAGAGGTTGCTAAGATTTTAAATTCAAACAAGGGATAGTTATGAGACACTTTTTAACCCTAAATGATATAAGCAAAGATGAAATTTTAGATATTTTACAAATTGCTAAAGATATAAAAAAAGAGGCTTTAAATAAAGAGTATAAACCATATTTAAAAGATCAATTTTTAGCTATGATATTTGAAAAAAGCTCTACAAGAACTAGGGTAAGCTTTGAAGTTGGAATGCAACAACTAGGCGGAAAAGCCCTGTTTTTAAGCAATAAAGATATCCAATTAGGTCGTGGCGAGCCTATTAAAGATACAGCTAGAGTTCTTGGCGGAATGGTTGATATGATTATGGCTAGAGTTTATAAGCAAAGCGACCTTGAAGAGCTAGCGAAATTTAGCAATCTACCAGTTATAAATGGATTAAGCGATGACTTCCATCCAGTTCAACTAATGGCTGATTTACTCACTCTTGATGAACTTGGAGTAGATATTACCTCTATGAAAGTTGCCTATGTAGGCGATGGCAATAATATGACAAACTCATGGCTAATGGCTGCTTCTAAGCTTGGTTTTGAGCTAAGAGTTGCTACGCCAAAAGGATATGAAGCTCCACAATGGGTAGTAGATATAGCCTTGCAAAATGCTAAACAAAGCGGAGCAGTAATTAAGATAGGAAATGATCCAAAAGAGGCTATAAATAACGCCGATGTAGTAACTACAGATACTTGGGTCTCTATGGGTCAAGAGGACGAAAAAGCCAAAAGAGTAGCTGAATTTAATGGATTTTGCGTTGATAAGGATATGATGAGTCTAGCAGCTCCTAAGGCAAAATTCCTTCACTGCCTACCAGCATATAGAGGATATGAAGTTAGCGAAGAGATCTTTGAGTTGCATGCTGATGAGATATTTGCTGAAGCTCACAATAGACTCCACGCACAAAAAGGCGTAATGGTCTGGTGTGATAGGATGAGAAATGAATAGGCATTTAGAAAGCATTAGCCAAACTCTAGGCATTAGCAAAAGGCGTCGTACTACATTTGAACTAGAGCCACTTGAAAATAATGAGATGAAGCTAAGCTATAAAGGTAAGCCAAATTTTAATACACCGTGGTTTGGTATGAATGGAGATAAGCCATGCGCACTTGTGCCAGCAGAGCTATTTGAGGCAGTAATAAATGCGCTCAAAAATGCACAAAAAGAGAATTTTGAATTAAAACTAGAAAGATCCATTTTACAAAATTTACCAATTGATTTTGGTGATGTTTGGACTGTGGCTATTGAAGAGATAAAAAAAGCAAATTATAAAAAAGAGCCAAATTTAGATCGAGTAATTGCAAAAATTAAAAAAGAGCACCCAAATCTCTTTTTAGATATGCGTTCTATTGTAGGCAAGGAGTAATTATGGTAGATTTTGAAGCATTTATAAAGTACTCAAAACCAGGGCCAAGATATACAAGCTATCCAACGGCTTTGGAATTTAGCGATGAGTTTAGCTATGATGAATATATTAAGCGTCTAAAAGAGTGTGATAAACCACTTTCTTTATACTTTCACTTGCCATTTTGCCGCTCGGCATGCTACTTTTGTGGATGTAATGTTATATACACCAGCAAAAGCGATAAGATGAGTAGGTATCTAGACTATTTAGAGCGTGAGCTTGAGATTCTATCTAGCATAGTCGATACAAATAGGAGTGTCGTTCAGATGCACTTTGGTGGTGGTACGCCAACATTTTATAGCGCTAGTGAGCTTGATAGGATTATAAAAGCTATCAAAAAACACTTTAAAAACTTTGCAAATGATGCTGAGATTAGTTGCGAGATAGATCCAAGATTTTTAAATGAAGAACAGCTACAAGTTCTTAGTTCTCATGGTTTTAATAGAGTTAGCTTTGGTGTGCAAGATTTTGATGAACAAGTCCAAAAAGAGATACACAGAATTCAGCCCTACGATATCACCCAAAATGCAGTAAATTTGGCTAGAAAATATGGAATGATAAGCGTAAATACAGATCTTATTTATGGATTACCATATCAAAGTTTAGATAGCTTTAAGCGTACTCTTGAGCTAGGAGTTAGCCTAAATCCAGATAGATTTGCTATATTTAACTACGCTCATGTCCCATGGATAAAAAAGAGTATGAGAAAATTTGATGAAGCTACTCTACCTTCACCAAAAACTAAACTTGAAATTTTAAAATATACAATGGAATACTTGCCAAACCATGGCTATAAAATGATTGGTATGGATCACTATGCTAAGCCTGAAGATGAGCTGTTTAAAGCTCTTGAGAATGGCTCTTTGCATCGTAATTTTCAAGGTTACACTACAAAAGGCGGAGCTCAACTAATTGGCATTGGTCTTACAAGTATTGGTGAAGGTGATGACTATTATGCTCAAAATTTTAAAGATATGGCTAACTATGAAGCTGCAATTGATGCTGGCAAACTACCAAATGCAAAAGGCATTTATCTAAACAGCGAAGATAGACTTAGAAAATCTGTAATAATGGAGCTAATGGCAAATTTTTCTCTTGATATTAAAAGAGTTGAAAGCGAATTTGGCATTAATTTCTTTGAACATTTTAAAGCTGAACTTAATGAGCTTGGGGATTTAATGCAATTTATAAATATTAACAATGATAAAATAAGCATAAATCAAACCGGAACACTATTAATACGCAATATTGCAATGTGCTTTGATGAATATATGGCTAAATTTAAAGGCGTTAATAATAGCTTTTCAAAAACAGTCTAAAGGGATCAAATGAATGAGATTATAGGATTTGGTATAGCTGGAAATTTTGCTTTGCATCTAGAGCAAGCTGGTGAGGCTGATGATTTTGTACTTGTTAAAACTGATGATGAGTACGCACCAAAGGGAATTTTCCCTTTTTATGTAAATGGACATGATAGCTTTTTAGGTAGATATTGTATTGATAATAATATTTTACATCTACCTAAAGACAAAAATTTAAATGTACAAATGGAGCCAGAGATTGCATTAAGATGCATTTTAGAATATGAAAATAATAAGGTTATAAATATAAACCCAGTTAAATTTTGCGCTTTTAATGATGCCTCGGTAAGAAATGATAAAACTGCATCTAAAATCTCGCAAAAGAAAAACTTTAGCACCGGCTCAAAAGGCCTTGGTAATGAGATTGAGATAGACAAATTTAGCACTGGAGGAATCTGCGATAATTATAGCCTAGTATCATTTTTGCAAAGCAAAGATGAGTTTATCAGATATGGAGAATGCGCTAAACTAAGTGGATATTCATACTTTTATCAAAAACTTCTTGAGTGGATCAAAGATAAACTAAATACCCAACAAGATTATGCCGTATTAGAAAATTTATCAAATATCTTAAAAGATGCTAACTATCCAAAAGAGATGATAATCACAATTGGGGCTACAAGATACGAAGAAGCTGGCAAAGATAGATATCTACAATCAGGAGATATCTGCTATGTAGTAGCATTTGATCATACTAAATTTAATCTAGATACTATCACAAATGCTATTAAAAGTGGCTCACAACTTCCAAGTGATGTATCAGTATTAAGACAGGAAGTAAGATGAAAGTTGTCATAGTTGGTGCTGGCAATATGGGTCTAGCAATGGCTCAAGGTCTAAAATCTTCTGGATTTAGCGTTACTTTAGCCGGAAGAGCTAGCCCTAAATTGCAAAGCTTAAGTAGTGAATTTGAGATTGAAATTATTGGCGATAATTATGATATAAACGATAAAAATATAATCCTAGCTATTAAGCCAAATGCGCTTAAATGGTTTTCTAATGTCATAATTGGTAAGGCAAATTTAATAATTAGCGTTCTAGCACGCACTAGTTTAGATCAAATTCAAACATTAAGCTCAGCCGCTCATGCTATTTGCCTACCAAATATAGCAGCCAAAGATAGAGCTAGCATTAATCCATATATGGCAAATGCACAAATAGAGCAAATAGAGCATATTTTAAATGGTTTTGGTACAGCGGTTAAATTTGACTCTAAGGCCGAATTTGACGCTGCAAGTATAATTAGTGGATGCGCTCCAGCATATCTAGCAGTTATTGCTGAAGCTATTAGCAATGCTGCTATTCGCTCAGGACTTAAATTAAGCGATGCTAAGGCAATGACAAGTGGGTTATTTACTAGCTTTTCTACACTAATTAAAGATACTCATCCAGCTTTGATAAAAGATAATATCTGCTCACCAGCTGGCACTACAATTGAGGGCATATGCGAGCTAGAAAAAGCTGGAGTTAGAAGCGCTTTTATAGAGGCGATTCAAGCAAGTTTAATAAAGCAAAGAGGATAAATGGGAAATTATAATTTTAGCGTAGTAAGCGATGCATGTGTCAAATGCGGTAAGTGTAAACCAAACTGCACTATATATAAAATTAGCGGTGATGAGGTTCGCAGTCCTAGAGGATTTTTAGATCTTTTGGGGGCTTATAATAGGGGCGAAATTGAGCTTGATAAGGATTTAAAAGATGTCTTTGAGAGCTGTTTTTTATGTACTAATTGTGTTCAAGACTGCCCAGCATCACTGCCAACTGATACAATGATAGAAAATGTAAGAGCAGATATAGCGGCTAAATTTGGAATTGCATGGTATAAAAGGGCGTTTTTTTGGCTGCTTAGAAATAGAAAGATTATGGATATTGCTGCGAGTCTTGGCTATGTATTTCAAAGCTGTGGATTTAAGGTTAAAGATGGCAATATGAGTCCACGATTTAGCTTTCCAATGATGAAAAAAGAGCGCCTTTTGCCAACTGCATCCAAAAAAAGCTTTTTAAACTCAAATCCTGAATTTATAGATAATGGCGGAGATAAAACCATTGGGATATTTATTGGCTGTATGGGAAACTACGCTTATACAGATATTGGCAAGGGATTACTAAAGATATTAAAAGAGTTAAAAATAAACGCTCATTTGATGAAATCTCAAGGATGCTGCTCGGCTCCAGCATACTTTACAGGGGATTTTAACACAGTTGATTATCTTGCTAAAAAAAATATTGAGTATTTTGAAAGTTTAATTAATAGCTCCAAAATAGAAGCCATTATAATTCCAGAAGCAACCTGTTCAGCGATGATAAAGGTTGATTATGAGCACTATTTTCATGATGATGAGCAGTGGAGACAAAGAGCGGTAAATATAAGTAAAAAGATATATTTAGCTACTGAATATTTTGTCAAATTTACAAATTTAGCTCAAATTTTAGATGAAAAAAACAAAAATAAGCAAAAAACCAAAATCACCTATCACGACCCTTGTCACGCAAGAAAAATGCAAGGCGTGTGGAAAGAACCAAGAGAGCTTTTAAAGCGTGCATACATCTTAAATGAGATGAGCGATAATCATAGTTGTTGCGGATTTGGTGGTGTAACAATGCAAAGTGAAAAATACCATCTAAGTCGCCAAGCTGGTCAAAGCAGAGCTGCACAGATAAATGCTGTAGATGCTAGCTGCGTAGGAAGCGAATGTAGTGCTTGTAAAATGCAATTAAATAATGCTCTACACATTCATGGTAGCAACACAAAATGCGCTAACCCAATAGAGTTAATCGCAAATGCTTTATAAATTTACAAATTAAGATTTTATAAATGGCGCTTAAAATCTATTCATAGCGCATTTTATAAATTAGAGTTTATTTAGGCTAAAATCTTAACAAATTTAGCCTAAATAAATTTAAATAGTCTAATACTCTTCTAACATAAAGCTATTAACCAGCGATAGACGAATGATTTCAACAGCATTTTTGAAATATTCATTTTGTTCTTTTGGAGTTTTAAGTGGAACATTTTGGCCATCTTTTTGAATGGTTGGAATCAGTTTTTCGCTCTCAAATTTAGCTTTTATATGATTTTGAATATCTTTTATACTGTGATTACCATCAAACATTAATGCAAGTTCAAGCGTATGCTTATCAGCATTTAGTCTATCATTTGATGGAGTTGCTACACCAATTGGCGAACCTTCATTTTCTAAGAAATATCTTAGATATGGTATATATTCCCTTTTTAGTCTAGTCTTACCAGGGATATATAATAGCTTTTGAAGCGGTTCGCAAGTAATGGTAATAGCATTGTTTGTAAGCGTTCTAATATCATAGTATCTAAATACTATATCATCTTTTGGATAAACTGCACGAACTTCATCAAGGCTTAAAGTTGATGGAAATGCATCATTTAATGCCCTTGCAAGTGGTTCAATATATGTATCTTTAGCTGAACTTAGAAGCTGTGGGGCTGGCTTTATTAGCTTAAAGTGTAGATTATGCAAAAATTTAGCCTTATCTTCATCACTTGTAGCTAATTTATTTTTATTTTGTTCTTTAGTTAAAATCGAGCTTCTAAATCTAATTGAATATAAAAAATCATAGGCTTGATTGGCCGAGATATAATCATCAAATGAGAGTCTAAAATATTGACTTATCGCTCCTTCAGGCAAAAACGATGCATCAAAATGATATGTCGCATCTGCTACATAACAAAGCCCGTGATCATTTGCATCAGCTGCAAAATCTAAAAAATAAAATGGCTGGTTGCAAATTTCCATATATTCATGAGCAACATAGCTTTTTGGATAGTTTTGAATATGTTTAATATACTCAGAATTTAAATTTTTAATATGTGTAGCGCTAGTCTCATTTGGAGAGTATTTAGCGTAAAAAGCCTTTTGAAATTTAATCGCATTTAATCCAGACTCAAGATCGGCGACATTTCCACTACTTTTTACAGCACAAAAACGCATAAAATCTCGTAATGGTTCGACATATTTCCAGCCTGGATAGCAGTTGTAACTAATAAATGCTACACCATTTGGACTTAATAACTCCTTGCAACTTTGTAAAATCGCACTTCTTACAAAATCAGGCACCCAGCTATAAATACCATGGCAAATAATATAATCAAACTCTATTTTACCACCAAATTCACTTATGAGATTGCAAATATCCATCTCAATAAGCTCTATATTTTTACACCCGATCCCATCAATTGCTCTCTTACCAATAGCTATTTGCTCGCTACTTAGATCAATTCCTATAAATTGTGAATTTGGGTGGTTTATAGCTTGGCCTATTATATTTCCACCCATCGCACAACCAATTTCAAGAACCTTAGCATTATGCGGATTAACAGCATCTAGGCCATGAAATTTAGCCACTGCACATAGATAATCAATACAAGTTTGTCCATAAGAATATGAGTCATATGTATGCTCATCATATGTTGATTTAATATCGCTATTTATCATTGTTCTAACAACTTATGACTATCCATAAATCCACTAGCAGCATCTGCTAGCTTGCCAAGAGTTGCATCAATACTACCAGCTAAGCTAAATATCCAGTAACTCTGACACGAAACCCACTCAAATAGTTTATCATTTTTTTCTTCATCAGTATCGGCTCTGCGAGCTGAGATAACAGCAAGTTCAAGCTCTTGACTATTTAGCATAGCGCCACAAATGCCATAAAATGATGACATAAAGACTTTATCTTTAAAGACATACTCTTTTAGGCTATCGATCTCAAATGAGAGTTTTTGTAGCTTATCATAGTTGATTTTATCTGCTTTATCTTGCTCTTTTAATCTTTTGGATTTTTCAATCTCTTTAGCGATTTTTAGATATAATCGTTCACATTTTTTTTGAATTTTATGACCGGTTTTGAAAATTTTTGTTATATTTTTGATTGCTTTTTTTAGATGCTCTTCTTGCTTTTCTTTGCTTATTGGCAAGATTGGTTTGAAATTTTTCTTTTTACCTTCAGCAATAATCTTCTTGGCCATCTCTTTAAATGGAATCTCAGTAGTTCCCTCTATCCTTGCGCCGCCTTCAGTACAATTATAAAGTTTATAATCTGGATTACTTCTTTGCATCATTGCGATATTATGCTCAAAATACTGTCTAAATAAATTCCATACAAAAGTAGTTTGTATTTCACCTTTGCCGCCATATTTGGTTGTCATTATAGGCACTTCTTCTAATGGAATTTCGGTCTCTTTAAAGATATGTCCTTTAGAGTGGCTAGTACCATCTTCACCATAAGCTAAATCTTGACCTATTAACATTACATCTTTACAGCCTAATGCTTGGGCTACATTCCACGCCATATGCGCAGCACTCTGTCCACCGCCGATATAGCCAAATTTAAAATCTCTAAAACTCATCTCATAATTTAGCGGTCTCATAGCATAACAGACATCTTTATCATGCAAATTTTCTACTGATTCATGATGAGTAAGAGATGCCACAACAAAGATTATACCATCATCAAATTCAGTTCTAGCAGGCTTGAAAAAGTCAGGAGTAGGCTGAATTCTCTCAATCGAAGTAACATAATCAGGCTTGATTCCATACTCTTTTAATATCGGATAGCTCGCATCAACAGCTACGATAACAGTATATGGAGCTAGTTTTTTTAGCATTGGAAGCTGCTTGTGAAGCGATGGACCAGTAGATACTACTACTGCTGAGTTAATCTTATTTTTTCTTTTATTTATAATATCTCTTAGAGGAATTGCACCAAACACATCTGGAAGATGCTGTGTTGTTTGAATCATTCCTAGCAAGCAATCCTTAGAGTCATTTCCACGCTCATAAAGCGTTTGGATAATTGCTTTTTGCATAGTTTTATTTAATTCCATAATATTTTCTTGATATTTTTCATTATTATAATAATCATCGATAATATGTAGATTATATAATCTAAAACTATGAAATACATCAGGCATTTTACAAATGATATAAAACTGTAAAAATGTAACCTTATGCGAATCTAAAATAACTAACCTATCAGTAAAAATATCCCTAGCAAAGTCGATCAAACTAAGCGCAGCATATAAAATCTCAATCTCAGGCTCAAAAACAAATATTTTTTTATGAGTAGGATTAGCCAAAATCGACTTTAAAAACACACCATTTCCAATACCATAGATAAATATCGCTCTATGTCTAGCATATTCTTCTTCAAATTCAATGATTTTTTTCTCGACATCTTTTGCTGGACTATTGTATAGATACTCTTTAGTCTCTAAATTTATAATATTTAGATCTAGAGGATCTTTACCCATATAAACGCCAAATTTCTTATTCTCCTCTAAACCAAAAAGTGCAAGCGAAGTATCAATAGCATAAGGCATCATCGCAGTTATGTTTTTATCAAGTGTGGTTATCTCTTCATCATTTTTAATTTTTTGAGCTATTTTAGAATCAAGCTCTTTAAACTTTCTCTCATCTTCAGTTAGATCACGTTCATCTTTTTTTGAGATATCATTTTTTAACTCATTAACATCTTTTTTTTCACCATTTTGCATATGTGTCCTTTTGAATTTAACTTTAATATCGTCATTTTTAGGCTTTATTTTACAAAAATTTCGCTGAATTTAAAGAATAAATAGAAGATAAATTTAAATTTAACAAAAATTATACTTTTGAGAAAATATTATAAAATTAATGATAGAATATGTGATTTTTAGAATAAAGTGGTGACCCCTACGAGACTCGAACTCGTGTTACCGCCGTGAAAGGGCGATGTCCTAACCGCTAGACGAAGGGGCCACTGCGGTTGTGTGAGTGGAATTATACAAGAGTAATGCTTAAATATCGCTTAAAAATTATAGCGATTTACAAAAAAACTGTATAATTTGTCAAATTTAAAAAAGGCATAGTTTGAATATCTATAAATTTGGGTCTAAATTTACTACTTTAGCACTATTATCTGCGTTAATTTTTGGCTGCAGCACTGCTCAGCCAAAGCATTCTAGTGGGGTTTTATTTAGTTTTATTACGCCTCAAATTCGCATTAGCGATACAGGGTTTATTCACAGCTATACAAATGGTACACAAGTTCAAATCTACAATAGCGGCACACTAACCCTAAACCTAAAATTAGCTCAAAATATCTGCATAAACTCAGCTTGTATGTCTCGCAAAAGTTTTAACATCAAATATCTAAATTCGCCCCATTATAATGAGATTTTAGATGATATTATAACTCAAAGAGCAATATATGACTCAGCAAATTTGATTCAAACTGATTGTGGATTTGTACAAGATTTTAGTAGTTTTAGATATGAAGTTTGTGATAAAACAGCTAAATTCATAGATAGTAAAAATAATATAAAAATTATAATAAGAGAGTTGCAATGAAAAGAATAGGAGCGCATGTAAGTGCAAGTGGCGGAGTAGCAAATGCTCCAAAAAATGCTGCAAATATCGGTGCGGATGCTTTTGCTCTATTTGTTAAAAATCAAAGACAATGGAGCGCTAAACCACTTACTCAAAGTGATATAAGTCAGTTTAAAGCCAATTTAGCCAGTGCAAATATTAAGCCATCTTGCATACTAGCACATAATAGCTATTTAGTAAATTTAGGTCATCCAGATGAGAGTGCAAGGGCTAAGAGTTTTTACTCGTTTTTAGACGAGATAGAGCGTTGCGAAGCTCTTGGGATTGAACTTATTAATTTTCACCCAGGTTCACATTTAAAACAAATAAGCGAAGATGAGTGTCTAGAATTAATTGCTAAAGAGATGAACTCCTTGCTAGAGCGTTCTAGTAATATAAAGCTAGTTATTGAGAACACAGCCGGTCAAGGTAGCAATCTAGGCTATAAATTTGAACACCTAGCTGCATTAATTGCCATGAGCAAAGATCCTAGTCGTGTGGGCGTATGCATTGATACATGTCATTTATTTGCTAGCGGATATGATATCAAAGATGAACAAAGCTATACTAAAACTATGGCTGAATTTGATAAAATAGTAGGATTTAAATACTTAAGCGGAATGCATATCAACGATAGCAAAGGCGCCCTTGGTTCTCGCAAAGATCGTCACGATAGCCTTGGAGTTGGACTAATTGGAGAACAAGCATTTAGATGTATTATGAAAGATGATAGAATTGATGAGATTCCATTAATTTTAGAGACTATTGATGAGACTATCTGGGCTGATGAAATTAAAATGCTTAGAGATTTTACAAAATAATTTAGGAGGTTCTAATGAGACTGGGGGGGGTCCAAGCCCAAAATAAAATGCTAAAGATTGGCTATTTTGCCGATGGTATTTGGTCGCATAATGCATTTAAAATAATCGCAAGTGATCCAAATATGCAGATTTGTTTTATATGCGTTAGGCGTGGCTCAGATGATAAAATTTTAGCTAAATTTGCTGCTGATTATGGTATAGAGCTTTTTAGAGATTGCGATATTAATTCGCCCCAATTTTTAGCTATGATTACTAAATTTAATTGCGA
>NZ_JAGCNF010000004.1 GCF_017646085.1 Campylobacter sp.
ATTGCTTAGTTTTTTAGCTTTTAATATTGCAAGTTCAGATGGCAAAAATGGTAAAATCAAAATCCCATAATTAATATTAGGAATAATAAAATCAATCTGATTACTATATTTTATCTCTTTTTTAAGCTTTAAAAGTTCACAAAATACCATATTTGCTATTGTTGTTTTTGGGTCTTTGTGTAGACTTAGAGCTGATTTTAGAGCAAAATTGCTAAAATATACCCGTTTTAAAGCGATATTATCGTTGATATGCGAAATAGTTTTTATAAGATTTTGATCTTCTAAATCGGTTATATTTTGATAAAGTTTGTCTTTGCTAAGTTTCATATGAGTTTTTAGAGTTTTGTAAATCTTAAATGAATTTAGCGGTTGATGTATAAAATTGGCGATATTTGCTAATATCTTACTATTTAGATCTCCTTTTGAAGCTTTTATATGTTTTTGCAAAAATGCAGTAGTTTCAAATTCGCTTATAAATGGACTAAAAGCTAAATTTCCACGAATTAAAAAGTGACTAAAAAGAGTTCTAGCCTCATAATTTTTACGGTAAAATAGTATAAACTCCTCATAATCAAGCCCAAATATCTCAAACTCTTCAAACTCATCTATATGTAAAGAATTTATATCAGTAGAGATGATAATATTATCGCAATTAGGTAGTTCTATTTTGGATTTTAGATTCTCAATTGCTAAGGCTTTGATATTTTTAGCTTTTATAAATTCATTTAAGTTATTAAAATCAATACCAAAATTTCTTACATCATCTAGGTCTATATATAAAAAATTATCAAATTTATTTAGATGATTTAATATTAGTGAGCTTTTGCCACTGCCATTGGCTCCTTTTATTAGAATTTTAAAGCCATTTACACTGATTTTTCTCTCTAAAAACTCCCTTGATTTTGGTGGATTTTGATATAGATTTTCTAATATATTCAAATTTCATCCCCAAATAGTGATGCTTCAAGCGCCTTTGGTCTAAAGCTTTGTCTAGTTAGCTCATTTGGACCATATTTTTGTAGCGCTTCTATATGGGCTTTGACTCCATACCCTTTATGTTTTGCGTAGCCAAAATCAGGATAAAAGCTATCAAAGCGGCACATTTGTAAATCTCTGCTAACTTTAGCAATTATACTAGCAGCACTAACTTGCGGAATTTTAGCATCAGCTTTGATCATTGTTTCAATCCCATTAATCCCATAATTACAATTACCATCATAGATTATTTGGTGTTCTCTAAAGTGAAATTTAATTACTCTTAAAGCTCGTCTTAGACACTGACTAAGTCCAATTTCATCTATGATTTTATTATTAAAATATATGGTTATAAAGTCGCATTTTTGGATTAAATTTGCATATATTTGTTCTCGCTTTTTAGGAGTTAGCTTTTTAGAATCAGTTAAATTTAGCCTGCTTACATCACTATTAAAAGCGCAACCACACACAACCAATTCACCAGCTAAAGCGCCTCTACCAGCCTCATCAACACCACAAATTTTAGTCAATATTTCTCCTTTTTAGCACTGAGTGAATAAGTGCTAAGGCTATAAATAACATACTAGCTGTGCCGGTTATAATCTCACTAACTTCGTAAAAAATTTTAATAAACATTATCACTGCTAGAGCTAAAATCGCATAATGTGCACCATGTTCAAGATAGATAAAACTCTCAAGTATCTTTTGCCTAACCATATAGATAGTAAGACTTCTAACAAACATAGCTCCAATCCCAAGACCAATCATAATAATAAAAATATCTTGACTCATTGCAAATGCTCCAATAACTCCATCAAAACTAAAGCTAGCATCTAAAACTTCAAGATATAAAAATCCCATTAACCCGCTTTTAATTCCACTTGTACTAAATATCTCATCAAACATTCCTAGCCCTAAATGCAGCACTATAGCACTAAAATATGCGATAGCATAGGTAGGATTTTGAGTTAGCATAATTAGGATTATTCCAGTTAAAATAGCAATAAACAGGGTTATATTTTGAGATTTTGCAAGGGTTTTAATTAAATGATTATCCTCTAAAACTCTAATCCATTTTGTCTCTTTTTCTTCAAAAAAGAATGATAAAAATACCATTAGTAAAAATCCGCCACCAAAGATATAAATTTGATTTTTATTACTATGTAGAGCGTGATGATACTCATCTGGATTATTTAGTGCTAAATTTAGCGTCTGTAGCATCCCTATATCAGCAGCGATTGATACAATAAGAATTGGAAATAAAAATCTCATTCCAAAGACAGCAATCGGTATACCATAGATGATAAATCGCCTTTGCCATACTTGAGACATATGACGTAAAATTCTAGCATTTACCACAGCATTATCAAAGCTTAAGCTAACTTCAAGAATAATTAATAAAACGCAGATATAAACAGCAACAAATCCACCCAAAAAATATGCTGCTACTAGACCTAAGATCGTTAAAATAAATGATGAATAGAAGTACTTCATGATTTAGAAAATAACCTAGAAACTGCTAAGAATATCTCACTAGCTGCAGATTTTAAATTCTCTTTAGCATCATCTAAAATTGGGCGAATTTTAGCTAAATTTAGTTCAAATTCTTTATTATCTGGTTTTTGTTCTATGCTTTTTATCTCTTTAGATTGATTGGCATAAGATTTTATAATGTCTAAAATTTCTGCAATCTCTTTTGATTGTGGTTCATTAGTAATATCAATATATAAATTCTCTCTAGCTCTAGTTAAAAGAGTGTAAATTTGTTTATATAAAAGCTCTTTTTGATTATTAAAAATCATATTTGCAAAATTAACAAATCTATAAAGGATTATATTTTGTGCTTCAAGCCCTTTTATACCCTGCATTGTCATAACTTTTATATCAGTTCGCTTTAGCATATTTAGCTTACTTTGAATCTCTTCTAAATTTAATTTATTATAAACTAGGATAATACTATCATCATTTAGTGGTAGATTTTTTATTATTTCAAAAATTTCATCTTTGCATATAAGATCTATGTTGCCACTTTGTAAGATGCAATTTATATCGCTTAGGAGGTCATTTTTTAGATAAAATGCAGTATTTTTATAATAGTTGTTTAAATTTATATCTTTGTTTAAAATCTCAAGAGCACAAGTTGCGATATTTGATGGAGTACGATAAACATTATATAAATTTTCAATTTTACCCTTCATAAAAACTTTATTTTTAAATTTAGGATGGTGAAAAATATCAGCGATACTATTCATCGTAAATGGATAAAATTTTTGTGCTTCATCGATAAAAAATATGCAGTTTTTAATCCGTTCATATAAAAGACGCATAAATCCACTAGGCATATCTTGAGTCTCATCACATAGCACAAAGTCGATATTTTGAGTTTGTAGATATTTAATCAAGCATTCATTAAATTTAATTAATGCTTGGTTGCTTTCAAAAATTTTGTATTGTTCATCTATTGTAGTATTTTTATGAATTCCAACTTCAAAAAATGGAAAGCCAATCTTCCACAAGAAGCTAAGAATAGACATTACTTTGATATTAGAATTTTGGGTATCAAAACTATTTTTTATCTCATTTTCTAAATTTTTGTTAAAACATAAAATCAAGAAAGTTTTATCTAAATTTTTACCTAAAATTTGATTAACAAAATTTATTAATATTATAGTTTTACCAGTTCCAGCTACACCACGAACTATACGAAAATCACCATTATAGCCATTTAAAGCGCTAAGTTGTTTATTATCAAAAAACAAAATCTCATTTTTTGTAATAACTGGTATAACATCGTTATTTTGAATTATTTTAGTTGGTACTAAAAGCGCAGAGAGTTTGATAAAATCATCATGACTTGGGATAACTCTTGTAGTTGATTTAAAAAAGTGCTTAAATGAATTTTTGTCTTGCAAATCCTCTTTAAAAAAGCTTACTATATCCATATTTGCGTAGTATTTGTTTTTATCAAAATAGTTGCTAGCATCACTTTTACTTATATTTGGAAAAATCGCACGCATCTCTACATTAATTGGTGTATGATTAAAGTTTTCATTAAGCACAGAAAGGATTATATTTTTGTATTTGCTAGCTTGATTAAATGGCGAGTTATTCTCATCAATATTATCTAAAGATTTCCAGTTTTTAACCTCTATTATATAAATTCCAAGCATTGGGTGAATAAGTAAAATATCAATCTCATAAATTATATTGGCATTTTGAAATTTAGCTTTTGGTATTAGGTAGTAGTTTTCATTGCTATGTTGCAAGATTGATATTAAAGATTTAATTACTATCTCTTCGCCTGCTTCGCCTTTTAGATATTTAGCTAGAAATTTTTCTATATTGATAATCCCCATACTGCTCCTTTGAGTAAGTTATAATTAAAGAATTTAAATCTCAAATTAGATGCGAGTTTAGTTAATACTCAAAAGCCCCAAAGGGGCTAGATTATCTAAGTGTTAGCGTATATCCATTGCCGCTTTGTCGGATAGCGTAATGATAGTTGCCATCTAGAGATAAAACTACTCTATAATAATCTTTATGAGCTCCGATTGTAGCTTTTTTTAGTGGGCCTTTTTGAACCTTTATACTTTGAGTTGAAAACTCGCTACCTCTTTTAAAATCCATAACGATTTTATCAGGTTTATTAATGATAAAATCTCTAAACATCTGATCTTTTGTGATTATTTCAATTTTAGAAGCAAATATATCAAATTTGATAAAATCCATAAATGCTATACTTCTTAGCGGTGGTTCTATTTTTGGTAGGACACTAAGCGGTTTTGGTGTAGCTTGTTTGGCTACTGCTTGTTTAGTCTGTTCATCTGTGGTAGTTACTGAGACATCTAAAGATGGAGTAGCCTCGCTACTTACTGGCGGCTGAGATAAGATAATTATATCATCGTGCCAATCAAAACTAGCATTAATATCAATACTTTTTTGTTTTATGCTACCATCTACTGATTTATAGCTAAATGTTGCTGTGACAATCTCTCTAGCATCGCTTGGAAATTTAGCTACAACTCTACTTAATTTTGGTGGGTTTTCACTAATATTAGTCGAATCTAGCGTAGTGACATTAATATCATCTGGGGTAAATGGATTTTCTCTAGCTACGAGTGCTAAAACGCAGCTTGATATTAAAATAATCTTTTTCATTTTTTACTCACTTGTAACTATCTGGATCTAGTCCGATTAGCTCGAAATACTCTTTTTGTAGAGCTGAATTTAACTCTTGGTATTTTTTTACCTCGTTACTTAGGGCGGATTTTTGCTCTTTTAAATCATATAAAACACTAGCTGAGCGACTTCCAAAGAATACATTTCCCACATATACTGCAAATAGTATAGTAACAAGTATTAGCAGTGAATATGCGATAATTTTTCTAATGGAGCTAGATTTTTTACTCTCTAGCTCAGCTAGGATAGGGTTCAAATTTTATCGCCTAGATATTCGCTAGTTTCGCACTCGATTTCTAGTAAGCGATTGTATTTAGCATTTCTTTCACTTCTACTAGTTGCACCAGTTTTAATCTCGCCAGTATTTAGTGCTACTGCAAAATCAGCGATAAAACTATCTTCGCTTTCGCCACTTCTATGGCTCATAATGCAGCGATAGCCATTTCTTTGTGCTAGTCTTACAGTTTGCATTGTTTGGCTTACTGTACCTATTTGGTTTGGTTTGATTAATACAGCGTTTGCGATACCTTTTTGAATTCCTTCTTTTAGTATTTTTTCATTTGTTACAAATAGATCATCGCCTACTAGTTGAACTTTGCTACCTAGTTTATCAGTTAGGATTTTCCAGCCAGCCCAGTCATCTTCGCTTAGGCCATCTTCGATTGAGAAGATTGGATATTTTTCACATAATGCGGCATATTTTTCTACCATTTGTTCACTTGTAAATTCTTTACCTTCAAGTTTATATACCTTACCATCATAAAGTTCGCTCGCTGCAACATCTAAAGCTAGTTTGATCTGTTCGTTTGGTTTATATCCAGCTTTTATAATAGCTTGCATAATTAGTTCAAGTGGTTCTTCATTATCTTTTAAATTTGGAGCAAATCCGCCCTCATCGCCAACTGCAGTACTATGTCCAGCATCATTTAGTAGTTTTTTAAGTGTTTGATAGATTTCAGCTGCAGCACGAAGAGCATCGCTAAATTTATCAAAACCAAATGGCATAATCATAAATTCTTGAAAATCAACGCTATTGTTAGCATGCGCTCCACCGTTTATGATATTAAACATCGGAACTGGTAAAATAGTAGCATTTGCTCCACCAAGATATCTATATAATGGAAGTTTACGTGAATTTGCCGCTGCTCTAGCTACTGCCATAGATACGCCAAGAGCTGCATTTGCACCGATTTTGCTGAAATTTTCAGTACCATCTAAAGCGATTAATGCATCATCAATTGCTTTTTGATTTAAAGCATCTTTACCGCAAAGTTCTTCAGCTATCATTGAATTTACATTTTTAATAGCCTTTAAAACGCCTTTGCCACCAAATGCATCACCGCCATCTCTAAGTTCTAAAGCCTCTCTTTTGCCTGTACTTGCACCGCTTGGGACGATTGCTGAACCGGTGCTACCATCACATAGTGTTACAAATGCTTTGATTGTTGGATTTCCACGACTATCTAAAACTTCAATTGCTCTTACATCTTTAATTACTGGCATTACTCTTCCTCGCTTTCATTTTCATCATCACCGCTACTTATCATGTTATCACCCATATTTTCACGGATTTTAGCTGTTATCTCATCAGCTACATTTAAATTCTCTTTTAAAAACGCTTTTGCATTCTCTCTACCTTGACCTAGTTTTGTGCTTTCATAGCTAAACCAGGCGCCGCTTTTATCGATTATATCAAGTTTTACACCATAATCTATAATTTCACCCTCTTTACTAATTCCTTCGCCAAACATTATATCAAATTCAGTCACTCTAAATGGTGGAGCGACCTTATTTTTAACCACTTTAACCTTAACTCTATTTCCAATTGGCTCTTCGCTTTGTTTTAATGTGGCGACTTTTCTTACATCTAAGCGGACTGAAGCGTAGAATTTAAGTGCATTACCACCTGTTGTAGTCTCTGGAGTACCATATCCCATAGCACCGATTTTCATACGAATTTGGTTGATAAAGACAACTGTGGTTCCCATTTTATGGACGACACCAGTAAGTTTTCTTAGGGCTTGACTCATTAGTCTTGCTTGAAGTCCTACATGCTGATCTCCCATATCGCCTTCTATTTCGCTTTTTGGTGTTAGAGCTGCGACACTATCTACTATGATTAGATCTACGGCGCCACTTCTAGCTAGAGTCTCAACAATATCAAGCGCTTGTTCACCAAAATCTGGCTGAGAGATATAGAGATTATCCGTATCTATGCCTAGATTTTTAGCATATTTGACATCTAATGCGTGTTCTGCATCGACAAAGGCGCACACTCCACCATTTTTTTGACATTCAGCAATTAGATGAAGAGTCAGAGTTGTCTTACCGCTACTTTCAGGGCCATAAATTTCGATAATTCTACCACGTGGAATACCGCCTATGCCAAGCGCAATATCAAGCCCGATTGATCCAGTTCCAATAGCATCAATTGGCTCAATTTCTTTATCGCCAAGCCTAAGAACAGTACCTTTACCAAAGGCTTTATCAATCTGCTTAAGGGCTAAATCAAGGCTTTTTTTCTTATTTTCGTCCATTATTTTCCTCGTTTTTTGGTTATGCAAATGCCGATATTTTATCTTAAAAAAGCTAATATGCTAATAAAATTTACTAAATTTGAGATTTAAATTTTTATAAATTCAAGTTTTTGCGTAGTTTGTTTTCTTATTATTATAAATCAACTTTTAGTATAATATATCACTAGTAGAAGAGTTGCTAACTCTAGGTTATTTTTTCAACCTCTCAAACAACCCCATCCACTGTTTCATTACAACTTCTTTGCTAAATTTACTTTTAACTATCTCTTTGCTTTTTGCTCCCATTTTAGCTCTTAGATCCTCATCGCTCATTAGAGTTTTTAGTTTATGAGCATATTCATTAAGATTATTATCTTCTATTAGATATCCACTTTTTTCATCTTCTATTATATCGCTTGAACCGGTTGCAATATCAAATGATATAGTTGGTAATGCATAAGACTGAGCCTCTATAAGAACCATTCCAAACCCTTCAAAATGGCTTGTCATAGCATATATGCTAGCACTTAGATACTCACTCTCTACATCTTTAGTAAA
>NZ_JAGCNF010000045.1 GCF_017646085.1 Campylobacter sp.
GGCTCAAGATGAGTGGGACTCTCCACTAGATGCTGATGGTAATCCGGATGCTGCTAATAATGCTGCTAATAATTTACCTGATGCAGATGCAGATAATACAAATAGTAACGCCACATATAGAGATAAAAACCTAAATGATGGTGTGCAAGTAACAGTAAATGAAAAGGGGCAATTTGTCTTTAGAAATCCAGCTGGTGATGCAAGCTATGGCCAAAACGATGGACATAAGGTAGTTAATCCAAATCAAGCAGGCGGTACAGATGTAAAAGATAGTGCAAATGCCTACACTGATGCACAAGGTCAAAAGCTAGTCCCATCAAATCAAGACACATATACCAACGACTACGCTATGCAAATAGCAGTAAGCGGATATAGTAATGCAGCTCAAAATGTAAATGAAAACTCAGCCCTAGCTGATGTATTTAAAGCCCTTGGCGGATCATTAGCTACAGGTACAGGTGAAAAGGTATCAAGCAACCTAACAATGTCTAGCCACGCAGCTACCACTGAGATATATGATAGCCTAGGGTCTAAGCATGAGATTAAATTTGAGTGGAGAAAGGTAAGCTACAGCCCAGAAAATGGAACCGAGTGGTCAGTACTAATCCAAGTCCCAGAACCAGGCGTTCTAAATGCTGATGGTAGCGGATTTTCTAATGTAGTATCTGGTTCAGCTAGATTTAATAATGATGGAACCTTGCTAGGATTTACACCTACTACTCTATCATTTACGGCAAATAACGGCTCAGCACCAGGGCAAGGTATAGAGCTAAACTTTGGTAAAATCGGCGACTCTAATGGCCTAAGAAGTAACGACAACCCAAGCGCTACTGATAATATAACCCAAGATGGCTACGCTGCTGGTAACCTAGTAGGTACTAGAATCGATGAGGCTGGTACTATCATAGGTAGCTTTAGCAATGGTAGAAGCTTTGGACTAGCGCAAGTAAGCTTAGCAGTATTTAGTAATAATGAGGGTCTAGAGAGTAGATCTGGAAATATCTTTAGCCAGACTGCAAATAGTGGTGATCCGATCTTTGGTGCAGCTGGAACTAGCAGGCGTGGGACTATTACAGCTAGTGCTTTAGAGATGAGTAACGTGGATTTAAGTAGGGCGCTAACTCAGCTAATCGTAGTCCAAAGAGGCTACCAAGCCAACTCTAAAACAATAACCACAAGCGACCAGATGCTTACTAGCTTATTACAAATCAAACAGTAGGCTATTAGCAATGACGCATTATAGCGTCATTGCTTATTATTTATTATTGTCATTGCGAGACGCTACAAAGTAGCAACGAAGCAATCTCTTTAATTAATTAAATTTACTAAAACTATTATTTAAACAAAACAACCCTTTTTAATTAAATTTACTAAAACAATTATTCATAAGATTGCTTCGTTTTTACCTTCGCTAAAAACTCGCAATGACAAAACAGCACTTAGCAACATTAAAATCGTATTACCAAATAATTGTGCGATAAAGGTCAATCCACTGGGGATTTATACTATGTATTAATTCTATTTTTTTCTGTCTAGAGCCAGCTTTTATCTGTTTTTCTCTGGTTATTGCTTGTGTTATATCGTTGCAAATCTCAAAATAAACTAGCTTGGTTAAATTGTATCTAGTCGAAAATCCTTTAATGAGATGATTTTTATGTTCGTAAATTCGTCTTGAGAGATTGTTTGTGACACCAGTATAAAGTGTAGTGTTTGTATGATTTGTGATTATATAGATATACGCAGACATTAAAACCTTTATTTGTTTTTAAAATTATATCATTAATATGCGTAAATTTATTTTTATATTGTAAATTTTTATCATTGGCTCAAGAGATAATTTAAATTTATCATTGCGTAATCTCCTGCTATAATATATTTTTCGTCATTGCGAGGCGCTACAAAGTAGCAACGAAGCAATCTCTTTAATTAATTAAATTTACTAAAACAATTATTCATAAGATTGCTTCGTTTTTACCTTCGCTAAAAACTCGCAATGACAAAACAGCACTTAGCAACTGCTAAAAACTCACAATGACACATCTGAAGTAAATAAATAGAATTATAAAAGATTGATTAAAACTTAAAAGAAGCTTAAGTGGTGGGTTAAGCTCACCAGTTATATAGTCGTGTAAGTATTATATTATCAGTATTTTAGAAATATAAAATTTATAAAGTAACCTAATAAGTAACTTATTTACTTTTTATTGTTTATTTTTTATTTTTATGGAGAGAGTTAGATTATAGAATTAAAATGATTACTTTTCCCCCACTTTTCCCCCACTTTTCCCTACCATAGGGAAAAGTTCCCCAGTTATGTTGCCACCGATATTAGAAAGCAATTTTTTTAACCACTTTTCCCTATTTTTTGGTTACTGTGTAAAGAACCAATAAAAAAGAGATTTTTTCTTATTGGTATGTTAAAAATAAATTAACGATAATTTACAACAAACTAGCATAAAATCAAGTATTTTATAGTAAAATACAATAAATTTACAAAAATGGATAATTATGAAAAGTTTAACATTTGATGAGATTTACCAGGATTTAAAAAGCCTAGAGTATGATTATTTACAGCCTACAC
>NZ_JAGCNF010000046.1 GCF_017646085.1 Campylobacter sp.
ACATCTCTTAGTTTTTGCTCTACTACTCTTGGGTAATCTGGGTGAGAGTTAATACCTGTACCAATTGCTGTACCACCTAGATTAACTTCTAATACAAGTTTTCTAACTTCTAAAATTCTTTCAATATCTTCACCGATCATTACAGCAAATGTTTTAAATTCGCGACCAAGTGTCATAGGTACAGCATCTTGTAATTGAGTTCTACCCATTTTTAATACATCTTTAAATTCTTCAGCTTTTCTCTCATATGATTTTTTTAGATATCCCATAGCTGTTGCTAGGTCAGTTAGATAATCATGTAAAGCTAGGTGAAGTGCAGTTGGATATGCATCGTTTGTACTTTGACTTAAGTTTACATGGTCATTTGGATGAAGGAACTGATATTCGCCTTTTTTATGACCTAAATACTCAAGCGCAAGGTTAGCAATAACTTCATTTGCGTTCATATTTGTTGATGTTCCAGCGCCACCTTGGATCATATCTACTACAAATTGGTCATAATAGCCACCTGCTAGAATTTTATCGCACGCTGCTATGATTGCACCCTCTTTTTCTTTATCTAGCAATCCTAGTTCGCAGTTTGCCATCGCAGCTGCTTTTTTAACTCTTGCTAGAGCACGAACAAATCTAGGGAAATTTTTTAATCTATCGTGAGAAATGTTAAAATTCTCAACAGCTCTAAAAGTTTGAACGCCATAGTACACATCATCGCTGATTTCTAATTCACCGATAAAATCGTGTTCTTTTCTTGTTCCCATTTTTATCTCCTTTGATAAATATTTCGGCTAAAATTCTATTACCTTATTACTTAATCTATTTTGAAAATTTTAAAAAAGACCTTCAAATGCTGAATTTACGGGGATTAAAATTTGGTGATTATGGATTTTTGGGCTTTTAAAAGAGTATTATTTTTTTTAAAATGTTATATTATAATTAATATTTAATTTTATTTTAATTTAATTTATATTGAAATTTAGTCCCAAAAAATGGAGATTTGGGACTTGTTAAGTAAAATCTTGTTTAAATTTATAGCTTATTTTACTTTATTGCTTAGCAAGATTGAGATAAATTTAGTATTTGGGTTTGCATCTAGGGCGATTTTTATACTCATTGTTAGTGGCACAGCTAAAAACATTCCGCCAATGCCAAAAACAAACCCCCAAAATAGTAAGCTTAAAATTACTACTAGCGTAGAAATACCAAGTCCTTTGCCAAGAAATCTAGGCTCGATAAAGTTTCCAATAGCGATATTTACAACCAAATATATTAAAGTAAGCCACAAGGTTGCACTCAAATCATTCACAGCTAAACTAACTAAAATAGCAGGAACTGCTGCAATAATAGATCCTATTGTAGGGATATAGTTTAAAATACAAGCCAAAATCGCCCAAAGTGAGGCGTGTGGTACATCAAAAAATATTAAAAATCCCCACACAATTACTCCTGTAGCAATTGATGAAATGGTTTTAATAGCTAGGTAATGTTTTAAATTTGATATAAATGTACTAGCAATATCTAAAGCTATAGGATTTTTGGAGGCAAAATACTCGACCTTGTCTTTAAAAATCTGCGCTTCAAATAAAATAAATGCTAAAAGCAAAAATACTAAAAAAGATTGCGTAACTATTCCGCCTGTTTGAACTAATAAATTTGAAGTAGTTGCTAAGAGCTTGTCTATATTTATAAAGCTTAATATATTATTGCTTATATCAATATTTGCGTTAGTTTTTAAATATATTACTAGATTATCCATAAATATATCAATTTTAGCTTTATAAAGCGGCAAATCAGCACTAAAGCCTAACAAAGCCGTAGCAATAACATTACCTAAAACCCAAAGTCCGCTACCACAAATTCCAATTAAAATGATAAATGCAAAAAAGCGATTAATATGCACTTTGCTCATCAGTTCAAGTGCAGGAAAAGCAATAATTGCTATAAAAACTGCAAGCAAAAATGGCACTACAATCGAACTAGCTAGGCTTAGTCCGCCAATAATAATTACAAAACTAGCAATTGCTACTAGATTATATCTCAAATTTATTCCTTATAATATCGATTTTATGCCAAAATTCCCGCATTTTGAAGTTTTTGACTTCGTTTAAGAGGATAAATTCGCTCATTGTTAATTAAATCATACTTCCAAATTGGTGCATTTGCTTTAAAATCTTCAACAAATTCATTTATTAGCTTAAGTGCTACTTTTCTTTGTGGGCTACAAACTCCAGCTATAAAGCTGCTTTCATGCACTGCTACATCGCCCCTGCTATGTGCCATTAAGATTATAGCATTTTGCGATTTTGCTCTTTCTTGCCACTTATTAAACCACGCTTTTAAAATCGGTTCATATAGATCAAAGCTAAGCCCACTTATACCATTTTCATCACGCACTACGCCTACAAAGCTCATAATAGCGCCATAATTTTTGAGTTTATTATCGCTATACCAGCGGCTCGTTATTTCGTTTGCGTTTAGATTGCCATCATAAATTTCCATCTTAACCTCCACAAACTGGCGGTAAAATGCAAATTCTATCACCATCATTTAGCTTAGTATTTATATCACTTGCAATTTCATCATTTACTGCTACAGCGCATAATTCTAGCCATTTTGATACTTGTTCATTTTGGGCTAAAATTTCTTTAAGCTCTTTTAAATTTGCAACTTCAAGCTCCATAGCATCAAGCCCGATTGGACCTAAGAATTCTACTTTTACCATATTTTTCCTTTAAATTTTAATAACTATAGTTTTATAATTTACATAATTTACAAAGGCGCCATTTTGGATTTTTATATTTTGTCTTTTAGTATAATCAACCTCATAGCTACCGCTAGATTTGGCGCTAAATTGAACACAAAGCTTAGCCGCAAATAGCGTAATTTCCTCGCTTAAATTTAGCTTATTAGATTTAACGATAACATGCGTACTAGCCCTATCTTTTAGATGAAACCAAAAATCATCTTTTTTGGCATTTTTTAGCAAAAACTCATTTCCCTTTTGGCTCTTACCAAGACTTATTTTATACCCGTTTATATAGAAATTCTCTACTAAATCGCTAAATTTAGCCTCGCTTTTTTGTGCTTGTTTTTTAGGAGATAAAATCTCAATTTCATTTGCATCGCAGCTTGTGTTTATAGCATTTTTAAGAGAGTTTAGAAATTCTAATTTTGTTAGCAAATTTTCTTTTTGAATCTCTATATTTTGTGCTTTTTGTCTTAGTTTTTTACTGGTTTTAAACATCTCATTTGCTGCAATTTTTGGCGGAGCATCGATAGTGATTTTAATGCTATTTCCACTATAATCTATAAGTTTTAAATCTCTATCATAATCATTTAAATTATGCAAATTTGCAATTATTAAATTTGCTTTTTGGCTTAACTCTTTTGCCATATTCTCAAGTTCATCGCTAGTTTGAAGTATATTTAAATTTGAGTTTAAAATCTCAATCTTTTTATCTATATTTGCTATTTTGTTTGCTTTAATTTGCTCTAGATTTTTCAAAGAAATTTTAGCAAATTCATCTTGAAAATACTTATCAAAATCTTTTATAATCTCACAAGGCTTCTCTTTAATCTCAAATTCGCCAAGTGGTGTTAAAATTCTACCTACTTTTATGCTACGATTGCTATTTTCAAAGTGGTGCAAAGCTTCTAAAATTATGCTATTTTCATCGCAGATTATAGCGTTTGTAAATCGCCCAGTAAATTCAAGATATAAAGTGCTAATAAGCTCTTTATATGAACCGGTAAAGGCTACATTTATAGCTAAAATTCTATTATTTTTAAGCGTCTTAATATTTAAAATTTTGGCTGAATTAAATCGCTTTTTAAGCAAAATATCAAATGGTGCTTTGTACTCTTTAATCTGAATTTGATTACTTTTATAAATAGCTGAATGTGATTTATTTAGATCAAAAATTAGCTCATAATCGCCATCAAATCTAATAGCAATCATTAGATCGCCAATCCTTTTAATGGAGGAAATTTTGCGAAACTTGGACAAAAACTCTGAAATTTGGGTTAAAATTTTGTATTTCATAAGCACGATTATACCAAAAATTTGCTACAATGCAGCCCAAATTTGGTTAAAAAAGGAAGTGTATGAAGCAGACAATAACTGAGAAAATTTTTAGCGAGCATGTAGGCAAGGCTGTAAGTGCTGGTCAAATCGTAGAGAGTAACATAGATATGGTAATTGGCAATGATATTACAACACCAATTTCTATTAAAGCCTTTAGAGAGAGCGGAGCTAAAAAACTAGCCAATCCAAATGGCTTTGCTATTGTGATGGATCACTATATCCCAGCCAAAGATATAATGAGTGCTAACCAAGCTAAAATTAGTAGAGATTTTGCCTATGAGCATGATCTACCAAATTTCTTTGATGAAAAAGATATGGGTATTGAGCATGCATTAATGCCTGAAAAAGGTCTAGTAGTCCCAGGCGATGTAATCATCGGAGCAGATTCGCATACCTGTACGCATGGTGCTATTGGGGCATTTAGTACTGGTATGGGAAGTACGGATTTAGCGTACGCAATGATAACTGGTAAAAACTGGTTTAAGGTGCCACAAACAATTAAAGTTGAATTTATTGGCAAGCCAGCTGAGCATATATATGGCAAGGATTTGATTTTAGAAGTTATTAGAATGATTGGCGTTGATGGTGCGCTTTATAAGGCACTTGAATTTACTGGCGATGCATTGCCATATCTAGATATGGATAGTAGATTTAGTCTTTGTAATATGGCTATTGAAGCAGGGGCAAAAAGTGGCATAATCGCAGTTGATGATATCACAAAAGAATTTTTAAGTAAAGTAAATTTAAGAAGCGAGCCAAAACTTCACTATAGTGATGAAGGTGCAAACTATGACCAAATAATTACAATTGATGTTAGTAAGCTTGAACCAGTAATTGCATATCCGTATCTTCCAAGCAATGGCAAAAGTGTAAGCCAAGCTGTAAAAGATGATATTAAGATTGATCAAGCATTTATTGGGAGCTGTACAAATGGTAGATTAAGTGATCTAAGAATAGCTGCTCAAATTTTAAAAGGCAAAAGAGTAGCTAAACATACAAGGCTTATCATCACTCCAGCTACTCAAAAAATTGCCTTGCAAGCTCAAAAAGAGGGATTAATGGATATATTTGTAGAGGCTGGCGCAGTAGTTAGCAATCCAACTTGTGGTGCTTGCCTTGGCGGATATATGGGGATTTTAGGTGCTGGTGAGAGATGTATTAGCACAACAAACCGTAACTTTGTAGGTAGAATGGGCGATCGTACAAGTGAAGTTTATCTAGCAAATTCAGCTGTCGCAGCAGCAAGTGCAATTGCTGGTAAAATTGTAGATCCAAGAGATATCTAATGCAAAATGCGTTGATACTAGCTGGTGGCAAAAGCTCTAGAATGGGTACTGATAAGACTTTGCTAGAGTTTTGCGGGGCGCCTAGTATCACGCATTTTTTATTTGAGCGTTTAAGCAAACATTTTGATAATGTAAAGGTTGCAAGCAAACAGGATAAATTTAATCCAAAATTGCCACTTGTAATAGATGAATTTAGCGAATTTGCTCCAATTTATGTAATTGCAAATTTAGATAAATATTATAATGATCCAGTCTTTATAATAGCAGCAGATACTCCATTTGTAGAGATTGATACTATTAAAAAGCTATCAAAACAAAAAGGTCAAATTACTCTAGCAAGCGATGGTGAATTTATACATTATTTATGCGGATTTTACTCTCCAAGCGTGGCGCAAACCGCCAGGAATATGATAGAAAAAAATGATTTTCGTCTATCAAATTTGGTACAACTTTGTGGATATGATAGTATGAAATTTGGAAATTTGAAGCAGTTTTTTAATATAAATACTAAAGCTGATTATGAAGAAGCTAATATTTAGCATTTTTTTATTTTATTGTGGATTTATTAGTGGTTTTGCTGATGAATTTAGTGATAATAAAATTGAGACTAAATTTAGCGCTATGGAACTCTATCAAAAAGCAGTTGAATGTGAAAGTTCTGGTAATTTTAAAGAGGCTTTAAAATATTATAAACTCTCAGCTCAAAAGTTGCTTAATAGATCTGATGATTTATCTTTGCAATTGGCATCAAATCTGGAACAAAGCTTAAAATTTGAACCGACTTTAAATTCCAAAATAAATTTAGATTTAAATTCAAAATCTCAAATCCACAAATACCATCAAAATTCTCAAGATTTAAAAGAAAATGAACTATTTTGGGGAATTACAGCACATCAAAATAACTACTTTTTACCTATTGTATATTCAAGCTACAAAGGCTCTCACAAAGATATTACTAGTGAGTTTTCTATCAGTCTTAAAAAACTCATAGCTAGCGATATAATCGGGCTTAATGAGGATTATTACTTTGCTTATACTCAGCTTTCATGGTGGGATATTTATGCTGATTCTTCGCCATTTTATGAAAATAATTATCAACCAGAAATTTATACTCAAATACCAGTTGATTTTTATAATTTTAACCATATTCGCCTTGGGTTTTTACATGATTCAAATGGCAAAGGTGAGCTAGAATCTCGCTCGTGGAATCGTATCTATAGCTCGTTTGAGTTGGATTTTGGCAAGTTAAGTTTAACTCCACGGCTTTGGCTTAGGCTACCTGATAATGAAGATGACAATCCAGCTATTGTTAAATACAATGGAATTATTGATTTAACTGCATATTATAAGCTGCCTAGCGGCTCATTTATCCAAAGCATTTTTAGTAATAATCTACGCTTTGATAATGAAAATAAAAGCTCATTTGAGTTACGATATCTGCATTATATTGGCGATGGATTTTATATTTATTTAAGCGGATTTAGCGGTTATGGATATGAGCTGGTGTATTATAAAAAGTATCAAAATCGCATTGGCATTGGTATTGCGTTTAGATAGGTCTTGATTTTTAATATATTAAAATGGTTTAGAAATTTAAAATTAAATTATCTTTGCAAAAATAGCTAAAAATAAAAAAGCACAATATAAAGATCGATAAAAAAAGAGATTGAATTCTTCATTAATATCTATAAAAGATAGATGGCATTAAATTAATAAGATTCCCAACTACTTTAGCGGTTGGGAATTTGTATAAATAGATATTAAATTTACTAAAATGTATAATTTAAATAAATCAAGCTCTTACACTCCTGCGATTTTAGCAAGTGTTTGGATAGTTTGAGTAAATTGGACATTCTCATCAGGATTTTGTTTCATAAAATCCTCCATCGCAGCTTTTTTGCTTATAGCATAATCTAGCTCTTTATCTACACCTTTTTGGTATGCGCCAATTCGGATTAATACCTCATTTTCTTTTAACATCGAAAAGAGTCGCTTAAATTTACTCGCATTTTGTCTATGCTCTTTAGTAATTACATCGCTCATAACACGACTAGCTGAGTTTAAAATATTAATTGGAGGATATATCCCAAAGTCTGTTAGCTCTCTACTTAGCACGATGTGACCATCTAGTATAGAACGGCTTTGGTCAGCTATTGGATCGCTCATATCATCGCCCTCGACTAAAACGGTAAAAAATGCCGTAATCGAGCCTTTCCCTTCTTCTTTACCAGCTCTCTCCATTAGCTGCGGAAGGAGCGTAAGAGCGCTTGGTGGATATCCTTTAGATGTTGGTGGCTCGCCCAAAGCTAGGCCGATTTCACGCTGGGCCATAGCAAAGCGTGTTACGCTATCCATCATAAATAGCACATCTTGTCCTCTATCTTTAAAGTACTCTGCAACACTCATTGCGCAAAAGGCGCCATATTTTCGCATTAGTGAACTATCGTCGCTGGTGGCTACTACTATTACTGTGTTGGTTAGGTCTCCGCCTAGATTCTTTTGGATAAATTCAGGCACCTCACGCCCACGCTCACCAATGAGCGCAATGACTTTGATTGGAGCTGTAGTATTTTTTACTATCATTCCCATTAAGGTGGATTTTCCAACTCCTGAACCAGCAAAGATTCCAAGTTTTTGACCCTTTCCACAAGTTAGCAATCCATCAATACTCTTAACCCCAACGCTAAAATGTTCATCAATGAGCCCACGCTTCATAGCTGGGATTGGCGGGCGCATTATAGAGATTAACTCCATACAGTTTATTGGCCCTTTATCATCTTTTGGATTCATAAATGGATCAACCACACGCCCTAGTAAAGCCTCTCCTACTGGAATGCTCATCCCTTGATCACTTGCATAGACTCTATCACCAACCTTAAATCCTTCAACAAAGCCAAATGGGCTAACGCAAGCACCATTTTGATGGAGTTCTGTTACCATTCCTAGCTCTGTTTTATCGCTGTCGATACTGGTTATTTTGACTATATCGCCAATGCTTGGACGCAGACCAGATATCTCGATATTATTGGCATTGATGCGAGTTATTATGCCAAAGACGCTAGAGAGATTTACTTTTTTGGCGAGGCGATTTTTGATATTGTTTAGGCTCAAAATTTAACCGATTTTGGTGAATTTATTAGATCAAAGAACTCTTTGCGAGTCTCTGGATTTTTTATAAATGAACCACGCAGCGCCGAGGTTGTAGTGACTGAATTAATTTTTTCAACACCTCGCATCTCCATACACATATGTCTAGCCTCTAGTACAACTCCAACACCTTTTGGATTAATCGCTTCTTGCAAAGCTTGTGCTATTTGTTCAGTCATCTGTTCTTGAATTTGTAGTCTTCTAGCGTATATATTTACCATTCTTGGGATTTTGCTTAGCCCTACGACCTTTCCATCTGGAATGTAGGCTACATGCGCTCTACCGATTATTGGGAGGAGATGATGCTCGCAAATACTATAAAACTCAATATCTTTGATTAAAACCATCTCATTATTGCTACTTTCAAACATCGCATCGCCTAGGATATCTAAAGGGCTTTGGCTATAGCCTTGAGTTATGAATTCATAGGCTTTTGCGACTCTTTTTGGAGTGTTTAGTAATCCATCTCTATTTGGGTCTTCGCCCATGATTTCAAGCATCTTTTTTACGCAGTCTTGAAATTCAGTCATTCTGTTTTTATCAAACATAATTCACCTTAAAAAAATTTTGCATAATTTTACAATAATTTGACTTGAGAGCAAATAAATTTAGCAATTTATACTTAAATAAAGCAAAATTTTGATATATTATGCGCTAAATTTTTGTCAAAAGGGAAAATAATGCAAGTTAATGCTAAACTTACAAATTCAGTAAATGTTACTGCGACAACAACTCTAACAGCAGATGAGATAAAACAAAAAGTAGAAACATTAGCACAAAAAGCAGCTAAAAGTGTTAAAATTGATGGTTTTCGTGCTGGCAAAGTTCCAGTAGCTGAAGTTATCAAAAGATATGGTAAAGACTTAGAAAATGATGCTCGTGGCGAACTTTATAGAGAATTTATAAGCGAATCTGTAAAATCAGTAGAGAGATCAAACTCAGATATAATTTCTGAACCAAGAGTTCTTAAATTTGATGAAAAAGATGGCAATATCGATATTGAAGTTGAAATTTCATTCCGTCCAACTGTAGATGTATCAGGATATGAAGCACTTATCCCAAGCTTTGATGAGCCAAAAGCAGAAAAAAGTGAGATAGACGCTAAAATCAATGAATTTTTAAATATGATGGCGCCACTTGAAAAAGTAGAAAAAGATACTTTAGAAAAAGGCGACTTTGCTAAATTTGATTTTGAAGGCTTTGTAGATGGCGTTGCATTTGATGGCGGCAAGGCTGAGGGATATGTGCTTGAGATTGGTAGTGGTCAGTTTATTCCAGGATTTGAAGATGGAATGGTTGGATTAAAAGTTGGCGAAGAAAGAGATATAAATGTAACATTCCCAGCTGAGTATGGAGCAGCTCATCTTGCAGGCAAAGCAGCAGTATTTAAGGTAAAACTACATGAAATTCAAGGTAAAAAAATTGGCCAATTAGATGCTGAGGCGTTAAAAAAAGTTCTTCCAAATGAAGAAAATCCAACTAAAGAGATGCTAGAAGAGCGCATTAGCAGTCAAATTAAAGCTGAAAAAATGGGTAAATTAGTTGCTGAGGAGTTAAAACCTAAATTTGCTGAGGCTGCTGTAGAAAAATTTAGCTTTGATCTACCAAATAACATAGTAGAACAAGAGATCGATATGCAGTTTAGAAATAACTGGATGAGCTTTAGCGATGAAGAGCGCAAAAAATTCCAAGAAGACCCAAAAGCCCTAGAAGAACAAAGAGCAAAATATAAAGATGATGCGCTAAAAAGTGTTAAACTTACATTTATTATTGATGAGTTAGCTAAAGTTCGCAATATCGCTGTAGCTGATAATGAAATTTTACAAACAATCTATTTTGAGGCTTACAGATATGGAGTAGATCCAAAAGAGCATCTAGAAAACTACAAAAAACAAGGTATGATTCCAGCAATTAAGATGGCATTAGTAGAGGAAAAATTATTTACAGATCTATTTGGCAAAAAAGATGAGAGCAAATAATGATACCTTACGTAATTGAAAATGATGGCAAGGGAGAGAGAAGCTATGATATCTACTCTCGCTTGCTTAAAGACCGCATAGTAATGCTAACTGATGAGATAGAAGATCGTATGGCTAGTGCAATTGTAGCTCAGCTACTATTTTTAGAAGCACAAGATCCAGATAAAGATATCTATCTATACATAAATAGCCCAGGTGGCGTAGTAACTAGCGGTATGAGTATCTATGATACGATGAATTATATCAAGCCTGATGTGTGTACAATTTGTATAGGCCAGGCTGCTAGCATGGGCTCATTTTTGCTAAGTAGCGGCGCAAAAGGCAAGAGATATATACTGCCAAATGCTAGGGTTATGATTCATCAGCCTTTAGGTGGAGCGCAAGGTCAGGCTACTGATTTAGAGATTAGAACTAAAGAAATTCTAAGAATCAAAGAGAATTTAAATAGTATTTTAGCTAAAAATACAGGCCAAAAACTAGCAAAAGTTGTAAAAGATACAGACAGGGATTACTTTATGAGTGCCCAAGAAGCTGTGGAGTATGGTATCGTTGATACGATTTTGACAAAGAGTTTTAAATAAATTTTAAGGTGTTGAGATGGTTAAATTAGATGAAGATAAAAAAGCAAGGCCAGCTCCTAGACCGGCTGTAGCTAGAACTGGAATTCGCCCGACTGCTATGGGTAGCGATGATGAGAATGTTGATTTAAATAAATTCTCTTCTGCGGTTTTAAAGCAGTTGCTAGCTGAGAATATCCAGCCAACACCTGAAAATTTTGATATATATTTTAGAAAACTTTTAGAAAGTAAGCCTGCAAATTTTCAAAAAAAGGTCTTAGAGCTACTAGATTTTAGCAAAGAAGATAAGCTTGATCGTCAAGCCTTAATAGAAAAAGATATCAAAACCGGCTTTGCTCAGATTCGCTCTATGATGCAGATTATATCGCTTATTTATAAGAATTTAGGTATTATGAAAGGCATAGCTAAAAAGCGCCTAAATGAGATGAGCGCTAGCGCTAATCCACTTGAAATTCAAGGCAATATCAAAGCTTTTGGTGAGGAGTTGGGTAAGCTAAATATTTTAATGGAGCGCCACATCGGAGCTATTAAAACTAGCTATGAAGAGGTTGATAAAATCTTTAAAAATGTCGAAGATAACTCTATTTATGACTCCAAATTTGAAGTTTATAATAAAAAATATTTACTAAAAGTTTTATATGATGAGTTTAATGATGTTAAACGCTATAAATACAATGTAAGCATCATGCTAATTCATGTTAAAGATAGTGTTTTAAACGAAATCCCAAGCCTAAAAGACAAAAACGGAATTTTACGAAATATTGCCAAAATTCTACTTAAAACATCACGCCGAAGCGATATTGTGGCTCACTATGGTGATGGTTGTTTTGCGATGGTTATGAAGCATACAGATCTTGAAAGTGCTAAAAAGGCAAGTCATAGGGTTGCAGAGCTACTTTATCAAACTACATTTTTTATGGGTGAAGATGAACTAGATATGGATATGGAGCTATCTGTTGGTTCGATTGATCCTGAGAGTAGTATAGAAGAGATTCTATCCGCACTCCTAGATGCGTTACCTCGTAGCGGCAAAGGGTTAAAACTATTTGAGACTGTAGAGAGCTAATATGGTTTTAGAAATTTTAGAATATCCTGATAAGAGGCTTTTTGAGCGTAGCGTAGAGGTGGATAAATTTGATACTGAGCTAGGCGAGTTTTTAGATAATATGTATGATACGATGATTTTTAAAGGTGGGATTGGTTTAGCTGCTATTCAAGTAGGCAGACCAATTCGTGCTCTAATCATCAATCTAGTAAATGAGAACAAAATTCAAGACAAAGGTGATTTGCTCGAAATCATCAACCCTAAATTTATAAAAAAAGATGGGGAACAACTCTATCAAGAAGGCTGTCTGAGCGTACCTGGATACTACGAAGATGTAAAAAGAGCTGCAAATGTAACGCTAGAGTATCAAGATAGATTTGGAGCTAGTCACACACTTGAGGCTGATGGCTTGCTAGCTGTTGCCTTGCAGCATGAAAATGATCACTTAGATGGACATCTATTTATAGAGCGAATTGGCTTTAATAAGCGCAAAAAATTTGATAAAGAGTATAAGAAAAAGTCAAAACAAAAACCATTATGAAATCCCTAAAATGCGCCTGTTTGGGCTCAAAGCTGCATATAATTGATATAGAATTTACTTTGCTTAGAGCTTTGCCCGGATTTGAGATTGTTGGACTTGCTAGTGTAACTATAAAAGAGTCAGTTGCCCGTGTCAAATCAGCTCTTGCAGCGTTGCGTGATTTTACTCTTCCGGCGATGAAAATTGTCATAAATCTTAGTCCAAGCGATGTTAAAAAAGATGGCTCGCATTTTGATTTGGCTATTGCGCTTTTGGTATTGCTGCAAAAAGAGCGTTTTGATAGTGATTATTTTGTATTTGGCGAGTTAGGGCTTGATGGAAGATTGCGTAGTTCAGCTGAGCTTTTTTCAGTTTTGCTTTTTCTTAGTACGCATATAAAAAGTGCTAAAATATTACTTCCAAAGGATATTGCACTTAGGGCTGCTATGATACCAAATTTTGAAGTTTATGCTGTGGAGAATTTAGCACAGGCAAGAGATTTTTTCTTAAATGATGAATTTAAAATTAGTTGCAAAGTCGATGCAACTCATCCAATTTTTGATAATGTTATCGAAATCGCAGGTCGTAAATTTGTTCCAAATTTGCATTTTAAACTAGATTTTATCGATATTAAAGGGCAAGAGCGTGCTAAGCGCGCTAGTATAATTGCAGCAGCTGGGATGCATAATATTTTATTTGAAGGAAGTCCAGGATGTGGCAAGAGTATGAGCGCAAAACGACTACCATATATTATGCCGCCACAGAGTCTAGAAGAGATTTTGCTAGCAAGTGCTTATGAATCGCTAAATTCAAATAATAGTGATTTTAGCGCTATTAGAGCCTTTAGAAGTCCACACCATACAAGCACAAGGAGTTCGATTTTTGGCGGCGGAAGTGGTATGGCAAAGATTGGCGAAGTTGCATTAGCCAATGGTGGTGTGCTATTTTTTGATGAGTTTCCTCATTTTGGTAAACAGATTTTAGAGAGCCTTAGAGAGCCATTAGAAGATTATAAAATCAATATTTCACGAGTAAATTCAAAGGTTAGCTATGATACTAAATTTCTTTTTGCTGCCGCTATGAATCCTTGTCCGTGTGGAAATGCATTTAGTAAAAATAATCTCTGCACTTGTAGCGATAAAGAGATTGCAAAGTATAAAAATGTTATATCTGGCCCTATATTAGACCGTATTGATATATATTGCGCTATGGGCGAGATTAATGATACAGATGTGCCAAGTTATAGTTCAAAACAGATGAGCGCAATGGTTTTAAATGCTTTTAAAAATCAGATTGAGCGCGGTCAAAATGAGTTAAATGGGAAGTTAAATGATAGCGATATTGCTAATTTTTGTATTTTAGATAGCGATGCAACAGAGATTGTAAACAAAGCTATTTCAAGTTATAATCTAAGTCAGCGTGGAATAAATAAAACTCTTAAAGTTGCTCGTACGATTGCTGATTTGCGTGATGCTAAAACCATCTCTAAAGTAGATATAATTGAAAGCTTAAGCTATAGGATGAAGAGATGAAAAGACTCTATACCAATACGGCTAAATTTGATAGAAATGCTGTTGAAATATTAGGATTTAGTGAGCTAGTTTTACAAGAAAACGCTGCTCGCGCGGTAGCAGATTTGGTTCGTAAAGAGTTGAAAATTGGTACTAAAATCTTAGCTCTTTGTGGTAAAGGAAATAACGCAAGTGATGCAATTGCAGCACTTAGAATGCTTAGTGGTGAATATGAATGCGGATTGATTTTACTTCAAAAAGAGCTTAATCGCAATGCTCAAATTCAGTTAAATATCGCTAAAAATATCGGTGTAAATGTTTTAGATTTAGATAGTTTAAGTAATTTTAGTGAGTTTGATTGTATAATAGATGGGATTTTTGGTAGTGGGTTTTGCGGAGAGATTGGTGAAAAAATTGCTAAAATTATAAAAATAGCAAATAGTTGTAGTGCTCTTAAAGTCGCTATAGATATTCCAAGTGGAATAAGCGAGAATGGAATTGTAGCAGATGGAGCATTTAGGGCAGATTTTACCGTTTGTATGGGGGCGTTAAAGCTTGGGTTATATGCAGATGCTGCTAAAGATTTAGTTGGACAGATCGTGCAAGCAAATTTGGGTTTGTGTGAGAGTAAATTTAGTTTTGATGATAGCGATTTTTTAGTACTTTTAAATGATTTGATCTTGCCTAGTAGAGATATAGAAAATGTAAATAAAGGCGACTTTGGTCATGCATTTATTGCTTGTGGGCAGATGAGTGGAGCAGCGCAGATTGCGGCAAATTCAGCGCTTAGAATGGGGGCTGGTAGAGTAAGTATAGTGACTTTGTCTCAAAATATTCAAGGGTCTAGTAGTCTAAATTTAGATCCACAGATTATGCTTAATAGCAGTTTTTATGGTGCAGATTCTGTGGCTTTTGGAATGGGGCTTGGTGAAGTTGAGTTTGATTTTATGGATTTACTCAAAAAGCCGTGTGTAGTGGATGCGGATGCATTTTACAGATCGTGGATTATTGAATTTGCTAAAAGTGATAAAGCTATTTTAACCCCGCACCCAAAGGAGTTTAGCTCATTGCTTAAGATTTGTAAAATAGGCGA
>NZ_JAGCNF010000047.1 GCF_017646085.1 Campylobacter sp.
GAGTAATCTACACTAGTATTATTGATAATTAACCCTTTAAATCCGGCATTTGCAGCCGTAGAACAAAGAGATATAGCTGAGTCTATACTCATATCTGGAGCTATTTTTAGGATTAATGGTTTTTTGGTTAAGCTACTTAAAGCAGCAAATAGTTCATTTATAAATGATTCACTTTGCAAATCTCTTAAATTTGGTGTATTTGGAGAACTAATATTGATAACAAATGCATCACAACAACTATCAAGCCCTTTAACCAAAATTTCATAATCTTTAATCGCCATATCATTTGGCGTAATCTTATTTTTGCCAATATTTGCAATAAGTGGGATACTAAAAGGATATAGCTTTGAGGCTCTAGATTTAATCTTATCTAAACCATCGTTATTAAATCCCATGGCATTTTGTATACTTTTTTCTTCTATTAAGCGAAATAGTCTTGGCTTTGGATTTCCATCTTGAGGTTTTGGCGTAAGAGTGCCATACTCTAAAAATCCAAACCCCATCGCAGATAGCGGTGCAATCATTGTAGCATTTTTATCAAATCCACCAGCGAGTCCAACTGGATTTAAAAAATTAATTCCAAAAATATTTTGTGATAGCTTAGTGTCAATAAAGCAAAAATTATCCACCAAATAGTCACTAACAAATGGAATTTTTACAGATATTTTCATTCCAAATTCAGCTATTTTATGGGCATTTTCCGGATTTAGTTTAAAAAAAATTTTTTTAATATCACTATAGTTCATAATATTCCTTTAAATCTGCTATTTTAGCTAAAATTTGCTTAAATTTGCTTATAATTAATAAGAAATTTAATGATATTTTGGGCAATTTGTAGATATAATATTTTATAAATTTAAGGAGTAAAAGTGGCATATCAAGAGAAAAAATGGCAAAATTTTTATGAGAGAGCATGGGCTATAAGAGCTGAATTTATGAGCAAATTTATAAATGGGGGGGGTATAATACTCTTCAGATAATTGGAGAATTAGAGAAAATGGAGCGCCTAAATCGCCTTGTAGATAATGGTGATGGCAAACTTAAATGGGAAAAGGCAACCTCTCCAAGTCAAAAATTTAACTTCGCAGATATCCCACATAATAAAATTACTTCACTAAATGGATTAAATATTTTGGTTCCATTTTATACTAATACATCTATTGTAGATATGATTATTGATGCACTAGCACTAGAACAGTATGATAGCGTTATTGAGCTAGGCTGTGGATATGGACAAAATCTTTTTAAGATATTTTATAATGGCGGTGGAGTAAATTTAAAATATTTTGGCGGTGAATTTACTAAAAGCGGCGTAGAGATGGCAAGAAAATTAGCAAATATTGAACCAAATATAAAAGCTGAGTTTTTTCATTTTAACCATTTAAAGCCTAAATTTGATAAAAAATTAGATTTCGGCAAAAAAGTTTTGGTTTTTACTTGCCATACGATTGAGCAAGTAAAGGAGATACCAGATAATTGGTTTAAGATCGTTTCTAGTATTGCGCCGTTTGTACGATGTATTCATGCTGAACCATTTGGATTTCAGGTTGGAAATTTAGGAGAGGCTACTAAAAATCATAAGGAATATTTTTTAAAAGCTGGCTGGAATTTAAACTTTGCTAAGACCCTTAAAATGGCAGGACAAAATGGTGATATCATTATCGAAGATGCTCTTTTAGAGTATAGTTGTGGAACTGATCCATTTAATCCAACTTCAATTGCTATATGGAGATCGGTTTAGAGTTTAATATTGTTAGATTTTAGTGGAATTGAGCCATAATGAATAGTAAATTGGCCTTGATTTAATCTATTTTGCAAGGCCATAATCTTTTCTTTGCTTAAGCGTGCTATCTCCTTACGTACTTGTGTATCTAGGGATTTTGATACTAGGATATAGATAGTGATATTTTTTGGGCTAAATTTATAGGCAATTGTGATTTTGTCTTTGAATTCTTGTAGTGTAGTTTTGATTAGTGCTACAGCCTGCATTTGAGGGTTTTTGTCTGTTGATACTGATTGTACAGTTTCATTTGATGTAGTTGGAGTTTGAATTTCAGATTTTGTTTTTTGTATTTGATTTGTTGTCTGATTAGTTGAAAATGATAAATTTTGACTTGGATTTACCTGTTGATTTAGTGTATTTATAAGAAAATTTAACGCTAAATTATTATTAGGATTTATCGTAGTTGTTGGATTATGGTTATGTTTTTCATACTCTATTATATCTTTAAAATTAGCATCGATAAATTTTATTAGAGGCTTTATAAATGCGGTATATATGAGCTTTTTAATAAATTTAGATAAGATAAATTTATTTTTTATTGTTATTATTAGCTGCTCTTTTTGGGAGTATTGTTTAGAAATTTTAAGCGATATAATGGCGCAATCATCAACATAGCATATTCCTTTTAGCGCATCAAGCGTGTGTTTTAAAATATTATCAATGTCAGCTGGTAGGTGCTGTTTCCATAGTATTTCGACAGCCAAATCTCCATTCATCATAAATGCATTTTGTTCCAAAGCAGCTTTTTTTAACTCCTTTTGATAAATTGCTTTAATAGCATCATTTTTATTATTTATGCTTGTTGGTCTGTCGTTATATACTATTTTTTGTTGCATTAGTGGATTGATCCTAGTTTTAGTTTTTGATAGATTTCACATTCTGCTTCAAGCTCTTTATCTGTACCAAATCCTACGATTTTACCATGACCTATAACAGCAATTTTATCAGCATTTTTGATAGTTGATAGACGGTGAGCAATAACAAATATAATCTTATCTTTGCTTAAATTTTCAATAGCTTTTGTTATTTCTTGTTCGCTTTCATTATCTAGTGCGCTAGTAGCTTCATCAAATATTAGAATTTGTGGATTATGATAAAGAGCTCTAGCTATGGCGATTCTTTGTCTTTGGCCACCGCTTAAATTTGCGCCATATTCATCTAAAGTTGTATAGATTCCATTATCTAAATTTTGAACAAAACTATAAGCATTTGCCATCTTAAGAGCCATTATAATTTTAGCCTCATCTAGTGGAGCAGCATACGCTACATTAGCTGCTATTGTATCGTTAAAGATATATACACGCTGAGTAACTAGACCAATATTTTGCCTTAGGCTATCTAGTTTAAATTCACTTAAATCATTATCATTGATTAAAATCATTCCAGAATTTGGGTCATAAAATCTCATTAATAGATTAATAAGTGTGCTTTTGCCGCCACCACTACTACCTACTAGTGCTATCATTTGACCTTTATAAATTTTTAGATTTATTCCATTTAGTGCAATTTTATCACCGTAGCTAAATTTTAAATCTTGGATTGTGATCGAATTTACCTTAGCTGGGAAATTTATAGTTCCATCAACAATACTTGGCTGCATATCAAGCAGTTCAAATGTTCTTTGACTAGCTACTATTGCATCTTGCATTTGATTATATATATTAGTTATTCTTTTAATTGGCGTATAGAGCATAAATAGAGCTGTAAGAAAGCTAAAAAAGCTACCTACTGTAATTTGTCCATCAATAACTTGCTGACCACCTATAATTATAGTAACTGCGATTCCAACTGAGCCTAATGTTTCCATCATTGGACTAACTAAAGCATTTACCTTGACGCTTTTTAAATTTAAATGAAATATTTTAGTATTGTGATTATAAAATTTGCTTAGCTCTTTTTCTTGGGCACTACTAGCTTTAACTATTTCGATATTTGAGAAAATTTCATTTAACACTGATGTGATATCGCTAGAAGTCTCTTGAGAGGTTCTGCTTAGCTTTCGCATTCTTTTAGCTAAGCGTGAAAGCGGATAAAAGGCTGCTGGTAACACAATAAGTGAGAATAGTGCTAAAGTAGGGCTTTGATAAATTACAACACAAAGTAATCCAATAATAGTTACAAATTCACGCACAAGCTCAGGAATGAGCGATGAGACGATATTGCGAATACGCTCAATATCGCCCATGATCCTACTCATTAGCTCGCCAGTGCGATATTTATGGAAAAAACTCATATCTAATCCAAGTAGATTATCAAGTAGCTTGTATCTAAAACGCCTTACCATATCTTGTCCGATATAAGCAGTAAAATATACCTGTAGATATACTCCAAGGCTTTTTATAAAATATATTGCAATAATTGCATATGGAAGCAAATATAAAAGTGTTTCATTTTTTTCAACAAAGATATAATCAAGTACAGGCTTAACTAACCAAGCAGATACTGCTGTGCCAATGCTAGCCATAATCATTCCTAAAATTGCAATAGCAAACTGCCACACATACTCTTTATAATAGGATTTAAACCGTCTAAAAACTTCTGTTATTCCGTCCATATTTTCTCCCATTTTACTCCATTTGGTGTATCCATTATCGCTACACCAAGGGCGGTTAGTTCATCTCTTATAAGATCAGCTTTAGCATAATCTTTAGCAGCCTTAGCATTATTTCTATATTCTATTAAATTTGCAATTTGCTCTTTTTGCTCTAAGCTAAATCCATATTGAAACCACTCAAACTCATCTATATAAAGAATTCCTAAAATCTCTTTTATAAATTCTAAATTTGCCATTATATCAGCTTTTAGTGCTTTGTTTTTTGGTTCTTTATCTAGATTTGTATTGGCTATATTTACCATTTCATCAATTTTTGCTAAGGCTTCTGAAATATTTAAATCATCGCTTAGAGCCTCTATAATCGCATTTTTAAACTCTAAATTTATCTCTCCAGGACTTACGCCACTTAAGCGCTTTTTAAGTCTATAAATCTTATCGAGCCGTTTTTTACTAGAGAGCAGATCTACTATGTCATAGTTAAAATTTGCCCTATAATGACTACTCATTAGATAATATCTTACCGCTTCACCCGGAGCAATAGCTAAAGCATCTTTAACAAAAAATGAATTGCCAAGGCTTTTACTCATTTTTTCATTATTTACCTGAATAAAGCCATTATGTAGCCAATGTTTAGCTAGCTCTTTATGATTGGCACATCGGCACTGTGCAGCTTCGTTTTCATGGTGAGGAAAGAGTAGATCAGCTCCACCGGCGTGAATATCAATGGTTCCATTAAAGATCTCTTCAATCATTGCTACGCACTCAGTATGCCAACCAGGACGCCCCTTGCCAAATGGGCTATCA
>NZ_JAGCNF010000005.1 GCF_017646085.1 Campylobacter sp.
AATGGATAGATTTGGATTGGTTTGGACTATGGTATGCATTATAGCTGCGTCTATATTTGGAGTAGTAGCATTAGTTTCTTTCCAAATTTTATTATTACATGCTGGAGGTATTTTACCGCCTATATAGTGCATAATCACAACTTCAGATTTTAAAATATAATCACTACTATTTGGATAAAATAGACTAAATTTATTTGGGCAATTTTGGTTAAAATCATTTCGCTGAATTTGAGCAATGGCGTTTTGGGTAGCTGAAATGGCTATTAGCTTAGCTTGAGAGTGAAGGTAGAGATGATTAGTGCTAATAGTAGCAGTAGAACTAAGCGTGATGGTATTTAGCGCTAAGGCACTTATGGCAATGATAAACGCTACTGCCAAAATCAAACTAAAACCACTTTTTAAACGATTTATTGCTTGTTTTTTCATAGGCTACTACTTTTGCAAAGTTCTATACCGTTTGACTCTTTTAAACAAAGTTGAAAGATAATATTTGCGCCACTTTGTTTGATATTAAATGAACTTACATTGCGAGCAATTGGGTTAGAACGAATAGTTTTATTTAGATTATTTAGTTTAAATTCATTTAAATATAATGTGTTATTTTTCAAATTTAACGAGATTAGAGCGTGAGTTAGATAGTAAATTTCACTTATAAAAATAGGGCGATTTGGTCGTTTGATGGTTATTAGCTCATCTTTGGCACTTATGATTTTATGCGTATTTGAGTATATTTCATCGCTTCCTTTAAATATAATTCTAATATCGTTAAGTTTTAAATTATTTAACACTTTATCATTTTTACTTGTATCAAATTTGCTTAGTGGCGAGTGCAGAGTGATTGTGTCATTTGTTGTTTGTATATTTAAGATATCAATAAATCCACTCCATTGATGATAGCTAGAGCTATTTTGTAGCGTCTCAAAGCTTTTGCTAAACCAGATAAATTCGCTAGCGCTCACACTTTTATAGAGCGGTTGAATTTCAGAGCCATTTCTAGTAGAAATGGACTCTTTTATGCTTTGTTGAAGATAGTTATTTATGATTAGCATAGTATTTGTAGCAGTAGATTCTAGTCGATTTGTAGCTGATATTTGTAGATAATTAGTATGTAAAGAGCTATAGATTTGTATCATAATTCCAGCTAAAATCCCGCCAATAACAATAACAAAGCTCATCTCAAGTAGACTAAATGCGCTTTTAAATGTAATAGTATTTGACTTTGCGTAATTAGATTTTTTATGGTTAAATTTAATAAAGCTAAATTTCATGGTGATGGGATTATTAAGCTTCTTATTAGCGGTTCGCCGATATTATAACTATAAGCATACAATACAATGGGTTTAGTATTTGCTTTAGTTGCAAGCTTTATGGCAATAGCATCAGTTGGGTTATTTGTAGTATTTGTAGTAAATTTAAAATCACTTATAAATCCAACACTAATAGCATACTCTAAATTTAATAAATTTTTTGAATCTGCTCCAGGTTTTAATATCCCACTATCACCATTAAAGCCATTAATGCTATTTTTGGCAGTGTTGATTTTATTTGGCGTAATTTTAGATATTACTCGACTAGTAAGAGAATTTAATGGTAACTCACCACTATAATAAATTGGCTGAGCTAAACTAGGGCTAATAGCATCATTCCATGGATGGGCAATAATATTTGATAGTTTAGTATAACTAGCCGTAACCGCCTCAGATAATATAGCATCATTTGTACTTTTAACTGAAATTTGCAAAATTGATGGAAGTGACGATAGTGCAATAGCTACAATAATAATTGATAAAATAAGCTCCAAAGATGAAAAGGCGTAACGCATAATAGATGTGGCTCAAATGAGCCACTATAAGCAAATTACTGTTTTTGAACGTAGTTGCTGATTTTTTCTGCTTGACCAAAATTTGGATAGTAGCGGTTATCTAAAACGATTTGTGCTAGTGTTCCAGATGTTGTATTGCAAAGAACTGGTGCTAAGAAATTAACAGTTGATTCTTCGATTGGACTGCTTAGCGCAACGATAGTATAAAGTTCTAACTGAGACTCATCAGTGATCTCTAGTAAATTTTTGTATGGAGTTGGAATATCAAATTCATATTCTGGGCGAAGCGCATATGGATTAATCATAGTAAAAGATGTTTGGCTATCTACATCTTGCATTTTAACAAAGAAATCATCAATTTTAGTTATCTCAACCTCTTTGATGTTTTCAAATCCAGGGATAGGGTTTTTAACAGAAAATTTCACTTTACTCTCCTTAAAAATTGGGTTTGTCGTATTGTAGCATTTTTTGTTCCAAATTCATAGGGTTTGAGCGTAATTTATAAAATTTTTTCTTATAACGCATAAATTTACCAAAATATTGCTATAATCACCAAATTTTAATCAGATGAAGGAAAATTAATGAATATAAAATTCAAATCTGCTATTTTGGCTTTGTCTTTGGCTTTGCTAGCAGGTTGTGGTGCAAAAAAAGATAACGAACTATATAATCTCACTCCAGATCAATGGTATAATCAAATTTTAAATGATATCAAAGATGCAGACTTAGAATCAGCAGATAAGCACTATATATCATTTGCTAGTGAACATGTAGCAAGCCCGTATTTAGAGCAAGTTTTAGTAATTATGGCAAATGCTCATGTAGATGAAGGAGAGTATAAGATGGCTAACTTCTACCTAGATGAATATATCAAAAAATATGGTACAAAAGATAGCATAGAATATATCCAATATCTAAAGATAAAAGCAAATTTTGATTCATTTAGCAAGCCAAATCGCAATCAAAAGTTGGTTCAAGATAGTATTTCGCAGATTAATGAATTTTTAAAAATCTATCCAAATACTCAATATAAGCCACTATTAGAGACTATGTTGATTAAATTTAGACTGGCTGAATACTATTTAAATATTGATATTTATGAACTATACAATAGATTAGATAAAGATGATTCAGCAGCAATTTATCAAGATAGAATTGATATTTCACCATTAAATGATATTAATTCAACTAAAGCCAAATTGCCTTGGTATATGATTCCATTTGAATAGGATAAGTGATGAGTTTTGCAAATTTACCTATTATAGTTGAAGATGAACTATTTTTATACCCATTTATGATTACGCCAATATTTTTAAGTGATGAAAAAAATATAAAAGCGTTAGATATGGCAATTAATGATAATAGTGCGGTTATGGTGGTGTGTTCTAAACTCGCAAATTCTGGAGAGAGGGATTTTGAATCTATTTATGAATATGGAGTAATTGGTAATGTAATGCGCCGTGTGGCAATGCCTGATGGCAGAGTGAAAATTTTATTTCAAGGATTAAGCCGTGGCAAGATTATACAACCTATAAGTAGCGATCCGCTAATTGCTCAAATCCAAAGCGTTGAATTAGAAGAGTTTGAATCAAGTAAAATCGAAGCAGGTCTAAATGTGTTAAAAGAGAGCGTAAAAAGCTTAAGCTTGCTAAATCACTTCTTTCCACCTGATCTGCTTCGTGCTATTGATGATAGCAATGAAGCTAGTAGGGTTTGTGATTTGGTTTGTAGTGCATTGCATCTTAAAAAGGATATAGCATATGGGTTTTTTACTCAGCTAAATTTAGAACAAAAAATACTAGATATCATAGAATATTTAAATGCGCAAATTGAAACAAATAAACTTCAAAAAGAGATAAAAAGCAAGGTAAGCTCCAAGCTAGATAGAGCAAATAAAGAGTATTTCTTAAAAGAGCAATTAAAAGAAATTCAGCGTGAGCTAGGAATGGATTTAGATAAAGAGGCTCAAATAGCGCAGTATAGAAATAAGCTTGAGGCTGGGCGTAAATTTATGAGTGATGATGCTTATAAAGAGATAGAAAAAAATATCTCAAAATTAAGCAAAATGCATACTGATAGCGCAGAATCTAGTATGACTAGTAGCTATTTAGACTGGGCGCTTGATATGCCATTTGGTAAATTTAGCACCAAAAAACTCACGGTAAAAGATGTTCAAAAAGAGTTAGATAGCGACCATTTTGGACTTGAAAAGCCAAAAAGCAGAATTGTGGAGTATTTTGGACTTAAGGAGCTTTTGCATAGTAGAGGGCTTGAAGATAATAAAGGAGCAATTTTATGTTTTGTAGGACCTCCTGGAATTGGTAAGACAAGCTTAGCAAACTCAATCTCAAATGCTTTAAAAAGAGAATTAGTGCGAATTGCACTTGGTGGGCTCGAAGATGTTAATGAGTTAAGAGGTCATCGCAGAACATATATAGGGGCAATGCCTGGGCGAATTGTTCAGGGTCTAATCGAAGCTAAAAGTATGAATCCAGTGGTGGTATTAGATGAGATTGACAAGGTAGCACGCTCATATAAGGGTGATCCAACTGCTGTATTACTTGAGATATTAGATCCTGAACAAAATAGTAAATTTAGAGATTATTATCTAAATTTTCATATAGATTTAAGTAAGATAATATTTATAGCAACAGCAAATGATGCTAGTGCTATACCAGCTCCACTTCGTGATAGAATGGAATTTATCTGGCTAAATAGCTATACGCCACAAGAAAAATTTGAGATAGCAAAGCGATATTTATGGCCTAATGAGCTTAAAAAACATGGGTTAAAAAGTAGCGAGGTAGCAATTAAAAAGGATGCTTTAAATCTACTAATTAGCGATTATACTAGAGAGAGCGGGGTAAGAAATTTACGCCATAGAATAGCTGATATATTGCGCAAATCCGCGCTTGAAATATTGAGCGAACAGACAAAAAAGATATCTATAACTACTAAAAATTTAGAAAATTATCTAGATAAAAAGGTTTTTGAAATCACAGTTATAAGTGGTAAAAATGAGATTGGTATCGCAAATGGATTAGCCTGGACGGCAGTTGGCGGAGATGTGTTAAAAATTGAAGCATTAAAGATAAAAGGCAAGGGCGCTATGCAAATTACAGGTCAGCTTGGCGATGTAATGAAAGAGTCTGCTACGATAGCTTTTAGCCTTGTAAAAAGCCTTATAGATAAGGGTGAAATTTGTATTCCAAAAAATTTAATTCAAAAAGATAAAGATGGCATAGATATGGCAGTTTATGATAGTTATGATTTGCATATTCATGTTCCAGAGGGTGCTACGCCAAAAGATGGACCAAGTGCT
>NZ_JAGCNF010000048.1 GCF_017646085.1 Campylobacter sp.
ATAAATGCTGTAGCGCCATTATTTGTCAATACACCGATGTATGAGGGCTTTACTAGCGAATTTATATCTAAAGAAACTCAAGATGAACGATTAAAAGAGATAATGCCACTTGGGTTGATTGAGCCTAGTCAAGTTGCTGATTCGGTTTTGTTTTTGCTTAGTTCTAAAGCTAGTAGCATTACTGGAGAGTGTCTTAAAATCAGCTCAGGGGGGGGGATTTAGGCTTTGGTGATTCTAAATTTGAGTGTTAAAAAGGAAAGCAATATATGAAAATTGCATACTACCTACCAAGTGAGCGTATAGATAATGAATATTTTGCAACCTTAGCTAATAGTGATGAGTGGAGCTGCGAACAAATTTATAAAAAATCTGGTATCTTAAGCCGCCAAAAATCTGCTAATGATGAGCTAACTAGCGATCTAGCTGCTAAAGCTGCTTTGAATTTAAGTAAAGAGTATGATATAGACCTTGGCGATATAGATACGCTATTGCTTTGCACTCAATCGCCCCAGTATCTCCAACCAGCAACTGTCTATCTGCTTCATCATAAGCTAAATTTACCTAAAACAACAAACGCTATGGAGATAAATATAGCATGTAGTGGCTACATTCATGGTCTATTAATAGCTAAATCATTAATACTATCTAATAGCGCTAAAAAAGTACTACTATGTACAGCTGATATGTGTTTTAAAATGTTTGAGCATAGCGATATGGCTCAAAGGATACTCTTTGGTGATGGAGCTAGTGCTACGATAATTGATAAGAGTAACGCTCATAAAATTGCTCAGGTGATTAGCGGTACAGATGGGAGTGGGTTTTTTAGTATGTATAAACACCATGGAGGCTATGCTAGCCCATTTAATGGTCAAGATCCAAAAGATATAGCCCTAACAATGAATGGCCCTGAGGTTTTTTTATTCACTATTAGAGAGGTACCAAATTTAGTTAGGCAAACTCTAAAAGCAAATAATTTAAGCACTGATGATATTGACTTTTTTGTCTTTCATCAAGCAAATTTATTAATTTTAGAAGCCATTACTAAATCGCTTAAACTTGAGCGATCAAAGGTAATTTTTGATATAGAAAATATAGGTAACACATCATCATCAAGTGTGCCAATCGCCCTAAAAAGAGCCATAGAAAATGGCACTATAAAACCAGGTTCTAAGGTATTAATAGCTGGTTTTGGCATTGGACTTGCATGGAGTGCTACAGTAATAGAGATCTAAAAGGATAAAAATGGATACAAAAATAGCAAAATTTAAAGATGTAATAGAATGCGATGAGACTCTAACACCGCAAACCCCGCTAGACTCCATAGCCGAGTGGGACTCAATGGGTAAGATTAGTACAATTGTAATGTTGGCTGATGATTATGGTTATACACTTACATTTGATGAGTTAAAAAAACTAAATATTGTTGGTGATATTTTGGATTTGATGAATGAGTAAATTTAGTCGATATGGTATACAAATCGCTCCGCTAAAGCTAAAAGATATTGAAATTCTTAGAAAGTGGCGAAATGATCCTAAAATCTCTAGCTTAATGCTTAGTCAAAATGGAGAATACATCACCAAAGAGCAGCAACTAAAGTGGTATGACTCTATCAAAGATAAAACCGATGCGCTCTACTATATGGCCTTTGTGGATGAAATTGCCGTGGGATATTTTTGCTTTCAACAAATAGCAAATAGATGCGCAGTACCTGGAGAAATTTTAGTTATACCATCACAAATGGATCAAGCCAGAATCACATTTGGAGCATATTGCGCAGTTTATGATATGGCATTTGAGATACTAGGACTTGAGCAGCTTAAAGCTTACTCAAAACTAGAAAATAAACGAGCTATAAGAATGGCAAAACTACTAAATTTCAAAACCACCAATATAGATGATGAATGCATATATTTTGAACTTTGCAAAAATGATTATTATACTATGAGAGATAGCTTACTTAAAAAACTAGGGCTTAATTAAATATATTATTATACAGCTTTTATCTTAAAAGCTCTCTTGCGATGATTAATAAAAAAATAAATTTAAATCAAATAAAAATTTGACAGCCCATAGGCTGCCAAATTTGGGCTTACATCATACCGCCCATTCCACCCATACCGCCCATATCAGGCATTGCTGGCATAGCTGGTTTATCCTCTTTTATCTCACTTACAGTAGCTTCTGTAGTTAGCAGCAAGCTTGCTACGCTTACAGCATTTTGTAATGCTACACGCTCTACTTTAACTGGATCTATAATTCCAGCTGCAAACATATCTACATATTCACCGCTAGCTGCGTTAAATCCGTAGTTAGCTTCTGTAGCAGTACTTACAGCATGAGCTACTACACCAGCGTCAAATCCTGCATTTTCAGCGATTTGGCGAAGTGGAGCAAATAACGCTCTTTTTACAATTTGTGCACCAATGAGCTCATCGCCACTTAGATTTAGCTCAACTTTATTTCCAGCTTTTATTATAGCAGCACCGCCACCAATTACAATACCCTCTTCTACTGCAGCTTTTGTAGCATTTAGTGCATCATCTACACGATCTTTTTTCTCTTTCATCTCAGTTTCAGTTGCAGCACCAACCTTGATAACTGCTACACCGCCACTTAGTTTAGCTAGACGCTCTTGAAGTTTTTCTCTATCATAATCACTTGTTGTTTCAATGATTTGAGCTTTTATTTGAGTAATTCTAGCTGCGATATTGTCTTTTGCACCTGCGCCATTTACGATTGTAGTATTATCTTTATCGATTACTACTCTATCAGCTTGACCAAGATCATTAAGAGTTGCGCTCTCAAGCGTTCTACCTAACTCTTCGCTAATCACCTCACCACCTGTTAAAATAGCGATATCTTCTAGCATAGCTTTTCTTCTATCGCCAAAACCTGGAGCTTTAACTGCTGAGATATTTAATACACCACGAAGTTTATTAACAACTAAAGTTGCTAAAGCTTCACCTTCTATATCTTCAGCGATAATTAATAATGGCTTGCCAGTTTTTTGAATTTGCTCTAGCACTGGAAGTAGATCTTTTAAATTTGAGATTTTTTTATCAAATAGTAATATAAATGGACTATTTAGCTCTACTTGCATTTTTTCAGCATTTGTGATGAAATATGGACTTAGGTAACCTCTATCAAATTGCATACCCTCAACCACGTTTAATTCATCATTGATTGATTTAGCCTCTTCAACTGTAATAACGCCATCTTTGCCTACTTTTTCCATAGCTTCAGCTATTAGATCGCCTACGCTTGTATCACTATTTGCTGAAATTGTAGCTACTTGAGCAATCTCTTTTTTATCTTCTACTTTTTTAGCTGCATTTTTTAGCTCTTCTATAACTGCAGCTGCAAATTTATCCATACCGCGTTTTACTTCGATTGGATTTGCTCCTGCTGTAATATTTCTTAAACCTTCTTTAAAGATTGCATGAGCTAAAACTGTAGCTGTAGTTGTACCATCACCTGCTTCATCGTTTGTTTTACTAGCTACTTCTCTTACTAAACCAGCACCCATATTCTCTATTGTGTCAGCTAGTTCAATCTCTTTAGCTACGCTTACGCCATCTTTTGTGATTGTAGGTGCACCAAAGCTTTTTTGAAGAAGAACATTACGGCCTCTTGGTCCCATTGTTACTTTTACTGCATCACTTAATTTTTTCACACCATTGTATAGTCTATTTCTAGCATCATCTGCAAATATAATCTCTTTTGCCATATTTTTTCCTTTATATTATTTTATAATTCCTAAGATATCTTCGCTATTTAAAACCAAGTATTTTTTATCATTTAGCGTAATTTCACTGCCGCTATATTTAGCAAATACAACTGTATCGCCCACGCTTAAGCCTTCTGCTTCTTTGCTAACTGCTACAACTTTACCTTGACTTGGTTTTTCTTTTGAAGCATTATCTGGGATAATGATACCTGAAGCTGTAGTTTTTAGCTCCTCCTCTCTTTCTACAAGCACACGCTTACCTAATGGCTCAAAATTCATCTCTATCCTTTCAAATTATTTGATTTCTTGTTAAAAATTAGCACTCTATATATTTGAGTGATGAAAATATATCATAATTTTATATATATGTCAATAAATTTTGCTCAAATTTAAATGCAATTTATCAAAAACATTTAGTCAACTTCGCTCAAGTTCTAATAAAAATTTATTCTATTATAGATAAATTTAATTTTATTAAGCTTGATTTTAGTATAATTATCTAAAATTTTTAAGGAATTTAAATGAGAGTTTTATACTGGATTTTATGGAGTTTGGCTGCTATTTTGGCAATTATTTATGTTTTGCTTTTTAGCAGTGTTGGAAATAGTATTTTAAAGCCATATATAGAAAAAATTGCCTCACATAAGAGTGGAATGGATATCAAGCTTGATGAGTTTAAACTTACTATGAGTCACCTTGATATCACTGCTAGTGTCAATAGTGCCTTAAAAGCTAGAGTTTATGGAAATTATAGCCTATTTAGTCAAGCACTTGACCTTAATTATACCGCAGCTACAAGCGATTTGAGCAACCTTGGAATAGCTATAAAAGATGATATTAGCCTAAAAGGCAAGGTAGTTGGTGAGCTTAGCAACTTCATCGCCGATGGTAGCGGCAAGATTGTTGGGTCAAATTTACGTTTTGCAGCTAGAATCAAGGACTTTGCTCCACTTGAGATAAAACTAGATGCTAAATCATTAAATTTAGCTCAAATAACAGCTATTGCTTTAGGCAAACCATATATAACAGGCAATATGAATATCCAAGCTGATATCACCAGCAAGGACACACTATATAGTGGAACAGCTAGCCTAAATATACCAAAAGCTATAACAAATAATGAGTTAATTGCAACTGATTATGGAATTAATTTACCAAATAATTTTACTATAAAGGCTGATTCAAATCTAAATCTAGAAGGTCGCACAGCTAAAGCTAAAAGTATAATTACCACACCAATTGCCGTTGCAGCAGCTCTAAATTCTATATACAATATAGATGAAAATGTATTAAATAGTGATCTAAATTTAAATATCCCAAACTTAGCCAAGCTAGAACCAATAATTGGCCAAAAACTAAGCGGAGAAATTACAGCCAAAGCTAATACAAAAATATCTAATGGAAATTTAGAGTTTTTAGATGCTGATATAAGCGGATTAGGTGGAGTTATAACTGCTAAAATGGCAGATAATAAAATAAACGCTGATATCAAAAAAATAAAACTAAACGAGCTTTTAAAGCTAGTTTCAATGCCAGCAATTTTAAATGGCAATATTAATGGGGCTGCTTTAATTACCGCACTAAATGATCCAAACAAAAGAGCTGGAAATGTAAGTATAAATATAAATGGTGGAATAATTAATGCTAATGAATTAAATAAAATGATAGGTGCAAGCCTACCTAAAAATGTAAGCTTTAATTCAGATATTCAAGCCGCACTAAAAGGTGATAATGCAGAGCTTAAAGCAAATTTAATATCTGAGATTTTAAACCTAAGCAATCTAGATGCTAGCTACAATCTAGCCCAAAATACTGCCAAAGCAAATGCCCAAGCACTAGTACCAGATTTAGCTAAGTTTGGCAATATCTCAGGCACAAAACTATCTGGTCAAATCGCTCTAAATGCAGATATAGATGCCAATTTAAATAATCAAAAATCACCGCTAAAAAGTGCCAATGTAGATATTAAAGCAATGGATGGCATAATCACAGCAAATATTGATAATGGAAAACTAAAGGCTAAAATTCAAAATATCCTAGTTCAAAATATATTCTTGATGATTGGACAAAAACCACTTTTAAATGGTGAACTAAATGGTGAACTAAATTTAGATAGCATTGATATAGCAAATCTAAATGGAAAAGGCGATATAAAGCTTGAAAATGGCGTATTAAATGCAGCTAATTTAAAAGAACTAACTAATAAAGAATTTCCGCAAAATACAACACTAAACGCACATATCAAACCAACATTTACCAACTCAACCGTGCATTTTGCCTCTATAATCAGTTCAAATTTAGCTACAATAAATAAATTTGATGGAAGCTATGATATTAATAAAAATAGCCTAGAAGCACTATATAGCGCAGATATACCAAGCCTTGCAAAACTTGAGTTTTTAACTGGAATGAAGTTAAATGGCGCACTAAATCCAAGCGGAAAAATATCAATCAATGAGAGTATAAACGCCACATTAAATAGCGATTTTATAGGCTCAAAACTAAAAATTGATATCAAAGATAATAAAGCAAATTTAAATCTATCAACATTTGAGATTGCAAAATTGCTTGAATTTTTAGATTTTATGCCATTTTATGAGGGTCAAGCTACGCTAAATGCTAACTATAATCTAGATAGCGCTAAAGGGGATTTTAATGCCGATATAGCCAAAGGTCAATTAGCAAAAAGCGAGCTAACCACACTAATAAGCACAGCAATTCAAAAAGATATCACAAAAGAAGTATTTAAAGATGGCTATTTAAAAGGAACAATTGATCTAAATTTAATAAATTTTATAACTCAGCTTAACTCGCAAAAAGCAAATATCAGTATAGCTAATGGTAGTTTAGATACTGCTACAAAAGCTATCAATATTCCAATAACAGCCAACATAGAAAAAACAGATATCGATATAAAGATAACTGGCACAAGTGATGAGCCAAAATACTCTATCAGCTCAAACTATATCAAAGAGAAAATAAATGAAGAAATTAGCAAAGGAATAGATAAACTTTTTGACAACGATAAGGAAAAAAGTCAAGGCGCTAAAGAGCTAATAAATGGCTTGCAAAATCTATTTAATTAAAATCATTAATTTGAGACTTAAATGCAAGTCTCAAATTAATACTAAATTTTAAATCAAATCCTTTCTAGCTTGCCCAATAGCATTAAGCAAATAATCTACATCATCTAAACTATGAGACCAATGCAAACTCACACGCAACCAGCCTGGCTTAAAGCTTAAAGGTTCATCATCTTTTAATCCCAATAAATCATGACCATATGGCCCAGCACATGAGCATCCAGCACGACTTTGAATTCCAAATTTTTTACTTAAAATCTGAGCTAAATCAAAAGGTGAAATACCTTTAATATTAAAAGCAAAAATAGCTAGCCTTTCTAAATTTTTAGGAGTATAATCTATCACACCTTTTATATTGGAAAGCCCTAGTTCAAATTTGTTCATCAGCAAAGTTTTTTGCTCATTTATAAACTCTAAACCAACCTTATTTCTAAGCTCGAATGCTAAATATGCTCTAACTAGCTGAGTGATCGCTGGGGTTCCAGCATCTTCAATTTGCTCTATATCTTCTAGATAATGAATGCTTTTTTTACTGACATAGCCTACTGTTCCACCAGCTGAAAATGTCGGTAAATTTGAGCTAAATAGCGACTTTCTAATTGCTAAAATACCACAACTCCCAACACCGCCAAGCAGCTTATGTGGCGAGATAAATATCGCATCACAAAGCGAGCTATCTACATTTTCATAAGCAATAAGACTTGAGGCATCTACAGCAATTATAGCGCCATATCGCTTAGCAGCTGCATTTAGCATAGCCAAATTTGTCTTTATACCAGTTACATTTGAAGCAGCACTTATGCTAATTATGATTTTTCTATTAGCATTGATTTTTAAAATTTTATCAAGCTCACCCCAGTGAAGTCCACCATCTCTAGCCAATGGAATACGAACTACCTCGCACATCCCAGTTCTATAACTAATCTCATTACTATGATGCTCATAAGGTCCTACAATCACAAGTGGCAAAGATTTTTTAATACTATCAAATTCAATATTTAATGCTATTTTAGTTGCTGGTGGGATATAAATTCCCATTATCTCTTGAAATTTTTTAATAGCAGCGCTGCTACCCTGTCCACATGGTAAAAGCAAAAAATCACTTTGTAATCTTAGTAATCTTTTTATTCCAGCACGTGCATTTTCATAGTAATTTGTGGTAATATTAGAACATTCGCTACACTCGCTATGTGTATTAGCATAGGTTTGAAGCATTCGCCTAATTTCATCTTCAATTGGTATATACCCAAGTCCACTAGCCGTCCAGTCAAAATAATAAATCCCATCTTTTAATATGATATTTTGGCGAATTTTATCGATATTCAATAGCTTTTTCCTAGATTTTTTATATTATTATACTAAATTTTTACCAAATCTAAATTTATACTGCATTTCTAGCTTTAAAATCTGCTAGCCTTTCTTTAGCTCGTTGAGTTATTAACTCATCCATATCATAGTATTCAAATGTAGCTCCATGCTGCATTGTTCCATCTAAAATATCACCAGCTTGACGGTTTTTTAGATCAATCTTAGCTACAACAAATCCATCAAGCGTCTGAGCAAATTCGTTTAATCTGCTTGGAATGTTTGCAAGCTTAGTATATAAATAGCACCAACCTCGCCCACCATTTCTACCAACTCTACCACGCAGCTGATGAAGTGAAGCAAGTCCTAGCTTTTCAGCTCCTACAATTACGATAGTTGAAAGCCGTGGAAGAGAGATCCCAACCTCAACAATAGTCGTAGCTAATAAAATATTTCCATCATTTGCAAACTTCTCTAAAACCTCATCTTTTTGCTTATCTTTACCATGTGTTACATAGACTTTTTGAAATTTATTTAACCAAAATGGCGCAGCTACACTTAGGCTTTGATAATTGCTTACCTCGCTCTCTTCTACTAGCGGATAGACAATGATCGTCTGTTTATTTTGTGAAATTTGCTCTTTGATATGTTCTAAAAGTGCGCCAAATCCACTATTTTGAATAATATGTGTGCTAATTTGCTTAGCAAATGGAATCTCTTTTAAAAAACTAAAGCTTACTAGTTCAGACTCAATGAGTGAAAGTGTTCTAGGAATTGGTGTGGCGCTAAACTGTAAAAAATGCGCTCTTAAGCTCTCATCACGTGTTAATTCATCTATCTTTTGTCTTTGAACTGAGCCAAATCTATGCTGCTCATCAATCATTATAAGAGTGCTTTTTGGAAGCTCTTGATATAGTAAAGCATGAGTACCAATGATTAAATCTGCATCATTTAAATTTATATTTTTTGCCCCTTTTTGCAGATATTTTACTCTCACAAAATCAGGCAAAAGCCTCATAGCCTCGCTATAAAGTTGTGTAGCTAAAATAGTTGTAGGCGCCATCAAAATCGAGCGGTTTGGATAATTAAGTAGGGCTGCGCCCAAGATTACCAAAGTCTTACCGCTTCCTACATCGCCCATTACTACACGCTTTGCTGCTATACTCTTAGCTAAATCTTCCTTAATATCCTCTAATGCTTTTATCTGATCGCTTGTAGGAATGAAAGGCAATGAATTAAGCCAATGCGTGATATTATAGGGCTTAATAGCAGTGGCCTTAAAAAGTACCTTTTTAGCACTAAGCTTTTTTAGATAATTATAAATTTCAATAAATTTAAGTGTATCTAGCTGTTTATTATTTAAATTCATAACCGAATTTAAAGCCTCATCGCTAAGTTCATGTAAGGCTAAAATTTGGCTAGCCTCATCACTATTTAATCCTTGGGATTTTAAAGATTCTAAATTTAGATATTTTTTGATTAAATTTTGAATTTGGTTGTCTTTTAATGCTCTTTTATAATGTGGAATAATCTGGCCAACTTTTGTAATAATTTTAGGATTACTAAACTGCCAAAGCCCATTATATAATACGGATTTACCATGGATATAGAGTCTTTTGCCACGCTTAAAAGAGGCGTAATGCCATGGCCTAGCATTAAATATCACAATAGAAACATCACACTCCCATGAGATACAATAGGCCAAAATACTAAACATCGTAGGACGAGTTATAGATGATTTAATCTCAATTTCTACGCTATTTTCACCGATATTTGGCTCATTTTTAACACGCAAATCATCAAAGCTTTTAGGCAAAATCAAAGCTAGATCAAGTAAACTTGCGATACCTAGCTCTTTTAGCTCCTTATACTCCACTATTTTGGCTCGCTATATAGACAACTATACAAGCATGCAATACTAAGCCAATTAAGCTCTTCAAGGCTAGCTATAAACTCATTTAGCTCTTTTTGCTTTAGTGATTTAATACGCTCTAAATTTAGATCAAATTCGCCCAAATCATAGCCTTGATAATACTCTTTTTGAGCTATTGCAAGACGCTTAAACATCGTCTCTTTTCTAAGCGGCTCACTACCAAGCAAGAAATTCCTAGCTGCATTTAACTCTTTTTGAGTTACGCCCTTTTTGACAAATTTAGCAATCTGGCTCTTTATTAGATGTATAGCTTTATCTTTGTTCTCATTTTTAGTCTGTAAATATCCACTCATTGAATTATAGCTAAGATTTAAATTAGCCGAACAATATACGCTATATGCTAGTCCCTTACGGACACGAATCTCCTCCATAAGCCTAGATCCAAATCCACTACTACCTAGAATAAACATTGCTACACTTAGCTTATATCTATCTTCTAAAGCAAATTTAAGTGGTGAGCCAAAATATATATAAGCCTGCTGGCTTGGTCTAGAAATTATCTCTTCTCTTTGTTCAATACTAACTTCTACAGGACTTAACTCTCTAACCTCTCCAACTTTTAATACATCAGCTAATCTATCAAATTTAACTCTCTCAAGCGCTATATCACCGCCTAAAACTATAAACATATTTTCTAAATTTAAACTATTTTCTATAAACTCTTTAATATCGCCAAGCTCAATTTGAGCGATACTTTCAGGTGTGCCGATACTAGGCGTGGCTAAGCGTGAGTTTGGATATAAAATTGCTTTTAATGCATTGCTTGCTTGATAATCAAAATCACTGTTATTTGAAGCAATTATGCCAAGTGTCTGGGTTTTTAATTTTTTTAGGATATTTTTATCATAATTTGGCTGAGCTAGTAATTCTAACAGCATATCAAAACCATATTCAAAATGTTCACTTAAACACTCTAAGCTAATTTCAAAAGTCTCATATCCAGCGCTAGCACTAAGTAAAATAGCACGCATATCAAGCGCCCTATTAAACTCATTGCTACCTAATCTCTTACTACCTTCACTTAGCAATTCAGCAGCCATTGTAGCTATGCCATGTTTTTTTTCATTGCAAATTCCAGCCACCTTAAAGACAAGCTTAATTCCAACAAGTGGCAATTCGCTACTATGTTCATAGATTAGCGCAATATCACTATTAGCGATTTTTAAATTTAATCTTTCCACTATTTTACCTCATTTAGATAGTATTTTATTTGCTCTTTTCTTAAAATTCTTATATAATTTGTACTACCAATTTTGCCAGTTGGATAGCCTGCTGTAAGCGTATAGGTGGCTTCATCGCTTATTAAATTTGCATCTTTTAGCCCTTTTATAGTATTGGCTAAAAGTAGATTTAACTGATTTTGTGGCACAACTAAACTTGGAGTTACACCCCAAACAATAGTCAAACTTCTAGCCACACTCTCATCATGAGTTACAGCAATTATTGGCATAGTTGGACGATTACGAGCCATCTTAATAGCACTTGAACCGCTACTAGTAATTGAAATAATAGCATTTGCCCCTATCCTTTGAGCTAGATGCGAGCTAGCGCTTGCTACCATATCAGTTTCATCAGCAAATTCAAACTCATCAAATTTGCCATATGGATACATAAGCTCACTTTGAACTATTGTTGCACTCATAGCTTTTACTACTGCGGCTGGATTTATTCCCACAGCACTCTCCTCGCTTAGCATAACAGCATCAGTCCCATCTAATACAGCGTTTGCTACATCGCTTATTTCAGCTCTTGTTGCACTTTGACTCTTTGCCATTGAGAGCATCATTTGTGTAGCAGTAATTACTGGGCGGTTTGCAGCGTTAGCCTTTTTAATGATTAGCTTTTGAATGGTTGGAACTTTATAGTATGGCACCTCAATACCAAGATCTCCACGAGCAACCATAATTCCATCACTAGCTTCTATTATGCTATCAATATTTTCAACTGCGTCAAATTTCTCTATTTTTGCAAATATTTTAGCTGTTGAGTCAAATTCTTTTAAAATCGCTCTAGCATTTATAATATCATTTGCATTTTGCACAAAACTAATAGCAACAAAATCTACGCCATTTTGCGCTCCAAATAACATATCGGCTCTATCTTTTTGAGTAATAACATCAATATTTAGCTTAGTATTTGGGAAGTTTACACCCTTATTTGAGCTTAGTATGCCATCATTTTCTATTACAGTTTCAATCATATCTGGCAGACATTCTACTACCTTTGCCTTAATCATTCCATCATATAAATATATATATTCACCCTCTTTTAACAAGGATAAAATTTGGGGCTGATTTATGCTAAGTTCATAAATTTCTCCATTTTTGCGGCCAATTATACTCTCTTTTAATACATTTAATCTATCACCTGCTTTTAACTCAAATGGTTCATTTAATGTACCAATTCTAATTTTTGGCCCACAGATATCTTGAAGTATTCCAACTCTAATTCCTAGAGCGTTTGAAGCCTCTTTTATCTTAGTAATTGTAGATTGATGATGTTCATGTGTTCCGTGTGAGAAGTTTAGTCTAAATACATTTACTCCCTCTATAATTAAGGATTTAATAACCTCAATAGAATCACTAGATGGGCCAATTGTTGCTACGATTTTTGTTTTTTTCATATTTGCTCCTGATTTTGGCGAGTGTGCCAAGGATAACTTTAGAAAACTTTTAAGGTATGAAGTAAATTTAGGCGGATTTCTCCGCCTGATATTAGTCAAATAGCTCTTCGTTTAGCTTAGCTTCGTTGAAGTTTCTACCTAGATATTCGCAAACCTCACGCACATCTCTTAAAGCATTGCCAAGACAGCTAGTAGCCCCTGGACTTGGTGTCATATTAAAGATTATACCAGTTTTTGGATTAATACTCGCCTCGCCTAGCATTAGCTTTTTCTCAGTTTTATTTAAAACTTGTGGGCGAACGCCGCCAAAGCCTTTGGCATAATAGATATCATTTGTAGTTAGGCTTGGGACAATTTTTCTAGCATCTTTTACAAATAACTTTTTATTAAGATATGGTACTTCAAATAAGAAATTGCGTAAGATGTAGTTACGAATTTCGCTATCTTTAAATAGGTCAAACAAGATACCAGCAATAGCTGTGTCAAAATTTAAAGTCTTACAAAAGTCAAGGAAGCTACCCCAATTCTCATGATATCTCTCAAGCTTAGGTAATGCAAGTGCTGTTGGTCCAAATCTTGTACAACCATCAGCTAAGATATCTGGGTCACCATGAAGCGCAGCAAATGGAAGTTTTGGATTTTGCACCATATAAACTTTACCATTTAGAAGTTTTTGCTTAGTTAAATAGAAACTTCCAGCTACTGGCAAGCAACCAAAGTCTAAACCATAGCCCATTTTATGTGCTAAATATAGTGAATGAGCACCAGCATTTACTACGACAAAATCAGCACTAATTGATAAACCATTTGCGGTTTGGATATAGAATTTATCACCATTGCGATAAATTTCATCTACTCTTGAGTTTAAATATACATCGCATTCGCTTTTATCTTTTTTAGCATTTTCTATAAATGTAGTTGTAAATGCACCATAATCAACTGTAGTATATTCTCCGCTTTTTACACCCATACCAACTACATTTTCAGCCCTATGAGTGCCATCACTATTTAAAATAATTTTTGGCTCAATTTTAGCTAATTCAGCCTTATCATAAAACTCCAAATATGGATAAAGCTCTTTAAATTCCTCATATCTATTTTTAATATAATCTACTTCGACATCGCCTACGCCAATTGCCATTTTTTGACCATCAAACATATATTTACCTTGATAGCCGTGTTGTAAACCGTATTTTACTACCATTCTAGCAGTTTTGCTTACCTTTTGAGCCTTTTCAAATGTATAGTTTGTCTCTATATCACCACAATGTACAGTCTGCGAATTAGCTGTTCCTTTTGAATTTAGCGTGGCAAGACCGCCGTACTTTTCTACTAATGCAATACTTTTAACATCTGTATATCTTGCTAATTCATATAGTAGCGCACCACCACTGATACCACCACCGACTATCACCACCTCGTAGTGTTTTTCTTTCATCCTTAACTCCTAAGACAATTTTTGAATTCCGTAGTATATATTAATAAAACTTAAAGATAACAAAAGAAAAATAGTAAATTACAATATTTATAAATTTATCAGTTTATATGTTACAAATTTACTCTAGTAAATATTAAATTTTTCTTTTGTTGTCTCTTTATCAAATCCGCTAGCAATACAAAGCATTAAAAGCACTCTAGCCTTTTGTGCATTAAGCGAATCACTAAGGATAAAATTTAGCTTATTAAAATCTAACTCATCTCCACTAATTATACCACTATTCGTACGGCTTGAGATTACTACTATCGCTCCTTTGGAAGTTGCGAATTTTAGCGCATGAAGCATATTTGGACTTAGATTGCCATTGCCAAGAGCTGCGCAGATTATACCCTTTGCACCTAAATTTAAAGCGCTATATACAGCCTCACCGCTAGCCCCTGCGTAATCATAGACTATATCTACGCATGGCAAATTTTGCAAGCCTGATAGATCTTCGCAAATTTTAGTACTAAATTCGCTGCGCATCGTATGGCGTCTAAGACTTTTGGTATAAAATACCGCCTTGCCATAATGTACAATTCCACATTTACCGCAATTTGGTGAAGTAAAGGCATTTAATGCTGTTGTATTTGCTTTTGTAATCTCGCGAGCTAGGTGAATCTCATCATTTATCACCACCAGCACACCCATATTAGCACTATTTTTACAAGCTGCAACACTTATAGCATTATATAAATTCATCGCTCCATCGCTACTTAAGGAGTTTGCGCTTCGCATAGCTGCAGTTATTACCACTGGTTTTTGGCCTTTTATGGTTAAAGTTAAAAAATACCCACTCTCTTCAAGCGTATCAGTTCCATGGGTTATAACTAACGCATCTATTTTATCGTTAGCTAATAACTCATTTGCTCTATGTGAGAGTTTAAGCCAAATTTTTTCATTCATATCTTGAGAGCCGATATTGCAAATCTGTTCTGCACTAATATCAGCAATACTTTTTAACTCATTAAATTCGCTTAAAATCTCATTAATACCAAATTTGGCACTCTCATATATTGAATTTATCGGCCCAGTACTAGCACCAGCGATTGTTCCACCAGTAGCTAAGATTGCTATCTTTTTCACTGCGTATCTATCTCATCGTAGCTTTGAGTATATGGCAAAGTTTTTGAAGTTTTTGCCCCAAGCTTTTTTAGCATTTCAAATTTACTTATTAAATTTCCACGCCCTTGATAAAGCGTAATTTTACCATCTTCAATAACCTTACTCATAGCAATTATTTGATTTTCTAATCTCTCATAATTTTTAATAAATACATCAAATTTATCATATATTTTTCCAGCTTCGGCAAAGATTTTCATTGCATTCTCATCGCTTTTTAAATTTCGCCAACATATATAGACAGTTTTTAGCGCCATAAGAAGTGTAAGTGGAGTAGTTATAAATACACCTTTTTCATAGGCATATTCATATAAACTACTATCAGCGCCAAGTCCTACAAACAGCATATTATCATTAGGAATAAACATAAATACATACTCATAATTTTTACTATCTAAAAGTGTGTAATTTTTAGAACTTAAATTATCAATATGATTTTTTATATCCTTTGCCAAGGCTTTAGCATAAGCCTCTTTGGTGCTATCATCTGTAGCATTATGGTATTCATTATAATTAACCAATGAGCATTTAGCGTCTATTATCGCATGCTTGCTTTCATCAAATTTAACTACCACATCTAGATATTTTTGATTTCCATTTTCATCTTTGCAAGCTACTTGCCTATCATAGTTTTGACCCAAAATCAACCCACTACTTTGCAATACACTATCAAGCTGAATTTCTCCCCAGTTACCAAGTAGTTTTTTATTACTCTTTAATGCATCGGCTAAATTTTGTGCTTGCGTCATCACCCCTTTTGTTTCACTTTTTAAATTTTCAAAATTTACTTTAAAGGCGCTATTTATCTCTATATTTGACTTTTGATATTTACTTATCTCATCTTTTAAAGGAGTGATTAAACTCTCTAAAATCTTAGCTGAACTCTCAGTCATCTCTTTGCTACTTAAATTTAGCAAATTCTCGCTCATCTGTTTAGTTTTTAGATCAAAATACTCCCTAGTTTTACTATCTAACTCATCTTGACGAGCTTTTAGTTGAGCATTTGTCTCATTTGCATTTTCTAATTTTGTTGTTAATTCTGTAATCTTTTGTATATTTTGTATATTTTTCTCTTGAAGCTCTTTATTTTCATCTTTTGCGCTATTTAACTCTTGCTCTTTTATATTTAAATTTGCATTTAAATCACTAAATCTTTGACCTAAAGCACTTAATTGACTACTCTTTTTAAATAGCATAAATCCTAACCAAAAGCTTGCGCTAGCAATTACTGCAACCACCCCACTTAAAATCTCAACCATCGCATCCTCCATATAAGAAAAAGCATAAGCCTTTTCTTATTAAATTTATATTTTTTTAAGGAATTCGCATTTTAGAACTACTGTCCCAACGCCATTTATTTTGCACTCTACTTCGCTATCTTTACTAGTTAGCTTGATATTTTTAATTGTTGTGCCACGTTTAATAGTACTGCTTGCGCCTTTGACTTTTAAATCTTTAATAACTGTAACGCTATCGCCTGCGTTTAACTCTGTACCATTTGAATCTTTTGCCATATTCTCTCCCTTAGTTGAATTAAGAACAAATTATAGCTAGTTAATGCTTAAATTTCGCAACCTAAAAATGATAAATTTGGATATAAAATTTATTCTAAATTTAATAAATTTAGTAAATTTATGATACAATCTAGCCATTTTTTTAAATAGGATAGAATCTATGGATATTAGAAAAGAGTATTTAGAGTTTTTTAAAAGCAAAGGACACGAAGTAGTTGCCTCTTCAGCCTTGGTTCCTGATGATGCAACCTTGCTTTTTACAAACGCTGGAATGGTTCCATTTAAGAGCATATTTACTGGGGATGTACCACGCCCTAATCCACCAATTCGTACTAGTTGCCAAACATGCATTAGAGCTGGAGGCAAACACAATGATTTAGATAATGTAGGCTATACAGCTAGGCACCATACATTTTTTGAAATGCTTGGTAATTTTAGTTTTGGTGAATATTTTAAAACTGAAGCAATTGCCTATGCATGGGAGTTTGTAACTGAAGTTTTAAAGCTTCCAAAAGATAGATTATATGTAACCGTGCATGAAAATGATGATGAAGCTTATGAAATTTGGCAAAAACATATCCAAAAAGAGAGAATTTATAAATTTGGTGATAAAGATAACTTCTGGGCAATGGGAGATACTGGACCGTGTGGACCATGTAGCGAGATATTTTATGACCAAGGCGCTGAACATTTTAATAGTGATGAAGATTATATGGGTGGCGATGGCGATAGATTTTTAGAAATTTGGAATCTTGTATTTATGCAGTTTGAAAGAAGTAGCGATGGAACTATGACGCCACTACCAAAACCTAGCATCGATACTGGAATGGGACTTGAGAGGGTTACAGCTATTAAAGAGGGCAAATTTAGTAATTATGATAGCTCGCTATTTATGCCACTTATTAATGAAGTAGCCAAAATTGCAAATGTAGCTTATGAGTATGAAAGCGGTGCAAGCTTTAGAGTTATTAGCGATCATATCAGATCGGTTGTATTTTTGCTAGCTCAAGGCGTAAATTTCGACAAAGAAGGACGTGGATATGTCCTTAGAAGAATTCTAAGACGAGCCCTAAGACATGGATATCTTCTTGGCATAAAAGAGCCATTTATGTATAGACTTGTAGATAAAGTAGTAGAATTAATGGGTGGTCACTATGAATATTTAAATGAGAAAAAAGAGTATGTAAAAGAGTTGATTAAACTTGAAGAAGAGAGATTTTTAGCTACTATTGCTGCTGGATTAGATCTATTTAATGAAGAACTTGCTAAAACTAAAGATATTTTTAGTGGGGAAGTAGCGTTTAAGCTTTATGATACTTATGGTTTTCCACTAGATCTAACTGCAGATATGTTAAGAGAAAAAGGCTTAAGTGTAGATGCTGCTAAATTTGATACTTTAATGAGTGAGCAAAAAGCAAGAGCAAAAGCTAGCTGGAAAGGAAGTGGTGATGCGGCTAAGGAGAGTGGGGATTTTAAAGAACTACTTGAAAAATTTGGCAAAAATGAATTTATTGGATATGACAGCCTAAGCTCGACTAGCCATGTTCTAGCTCTGCTTAATGACGAATTTAAAATCACCAATAAATTAAGCACTGGCGAGAGTGGATATATAATGCTTGATAAAACTCCATTTTATGCTCAAAGCGGTGGACAGTGTGGAGATAGTGGCAAAATAAATGATAACAAAGTTTTAGATACTAAAAAATATTTTGAACTAAATTTAAGCCAAATTCAAGTAAGTTCTACTATTAATGTAGGTGACGAAGTAGAGTGCAAAGTAAGCCCAAATAGATTAGAAATCCGTCGTCACCACTCAGCCACACACCTACTTCACGCAGCACTTAGAAGTGTTTTAGGCTCACATATATCTCAAGCTGGAAGTAGCGTAGAGGCTGATAAATTAAGATTTGACTTTAGCCATCCAAAACCTGTAAGTAGTGATGAGTTAGTCCAAATTGAAAAAGTTGTAAATGACCAAATCCAAGCAGGCGCTAAAGCAAAAGTAGAAATAATGGATATAAACTCAGCTAAAAATAGTGGAGCTATAGCACTCTTTGGTGAAAAATATAGTGATGAAGTGCGAGTTTTAACTTTAGGCTGTTCTAAGGAGCTATGTGGTGGCACTCATGTTGAAAATATCAATGAAATAGGTAGCTTTTTTATCACCAAAGAGAGCGGTGTAAGTGCTGGAGTTAGGCGTATTGAGGCGGTTTGTTCTCGTGCTGCGCTAAACTACGCAAATGAGCTAAGAAACGAGCTTGAAGAGATTAAAGCTAGTTTAAAAGGCGCTAGTCCAATTGCTGCTATTGCTAAGCTAAAAGATGAGATAAAATCTCTTCAAAATGAGATAAAAAATACTAATTCATCAGTAGAACTAGATTCTAAGCTTATAAATGGCATTAATGTAGTTGTTGATGAATTTAATGGTGATATCAAGGCAAAAATTGATGAAATAAAAAACAAATTTGATAGTGTTGTAATATTTTTAGCTAGCGCCAAAGATGGCAAGGTAATGCTAGCAGCTGGATCTAAAAATTGCAATATAAAAGCTGGAGAATTAGTAAAAGCAATTGCCCCAATTGTAGGCGGAGGCGGAGGCGGAAGAGATGACTTTGCCACTGCTGGAGGCAAAGATATAAGCAAAATATCAAATGCCCTAGAAGAAGCTAACAAATTAATTAAGAGTAAACTTTGAACGCTTTAAATAGTTCATTTGCTAGACTTGACCAGATTGCGCCATTTATGCATATTAGCGTTGCGGCGCTTTTTATTGCTTTACAGATTACAGTGGTAGTTTGTGGTCATTACTGCTTTAGGGATATTGAGCAAAATCCACATCGCTATAAGCTAATTTTAAAAGAATTTAATAAATTTCTTTTTAGTGCCTTAGCGATAGTGGCATTTTTAGGATTTGGCGGTATGTTTATGTCTTATGGAGAACGATTTCCAATTGGCGATCCGATGGTCGAAGCAATTGTTAAAACTAAGCTAGCAATTTTAGCATTTATTGGGGCAAATTTAGCATATATTTGGTATAAATTTCGTCAAGCCAAAGAGGCGTTTTTAAAAGATGATATGCTTATGAGTCATGAAAATTTAGTTTTGATAATATATTATTTTACCCCTTTAAATATCGTTTTATCGTTTATTAATATCTATCTTGGTGTTACTTTTAGAGGATTTTTATGATAGTTTTAGCATCTAGCTCAGCTAGTAGAGCGATGATTTTGCGTGAATATGGTGTTGAGTTTATTCAAGTTAGCCTAGATTATGATGAAGAATTTGATACAAATTTACCACCAGCAAAATATGCTATGAGTATCGTAAATAACAAAGCAAAGCAATTTTTTGATAAATTTAAAAACCAGTATGAGCGTGTTCTTTTTGCTGATAGTAGCGTAGCAGCTTGTGGAAAAATTCTTGGTAAGGCTACAGATGAAGCACACGCTAGATATATGCTAGAGTTGCAAAGCGGAAATTTGACTAGCGTCTATACTGCTATGAAGTTTATTAGCTCAAATATCTCTATTGATATGCTAAGTATTGCAAGCTATAAATTTGCTAAATTTAATTCATCTCATTTAGATGAATACATAGCTAGCGGATTATGGAAAGATAAAGCTGGAGCGATGATGATAGAAGGATTTAATAAAATATATATAGAACAAGAAAGCGGCAACAAACCCACAGCCATGGGGCTAGATATTATAAATTTAAAGGCATTTTTATGAAATATATTTTCAACCTAATTATAATTTTAGCATTAGCTAGCGTGGCTGGAATTATATATTTTTACTCTCAGATTAAGATTGATATATCTAAAATTGTAGATTATAATCCAAAATTAACGACTCATATTTATGATAAAAATGGTGATTTAGTAGCCTATATTTTTGATGAAGAAAATAGACAATACGCTAAATTTAGCGAAATTCCGCCACGCATTATAGAGGCACTAATTGCTATAGAAGATACAGCATTTTTTGAACATGGCGGGATAAATTATGAAGCAATTTTTAGAGCAGCAATCAAAGATATTCAAGCAATGGCTTTAGTTGAAGGTGCTTCAACCCTAACTCAACAACTAGTCAAAAATATGCTCTTAACACGTGAGAAAAAATTTACTCGTAAACTAAAAGAGTTAATAATCTCTTACGAAGTTGAACATACTCTAACTAAAGAACAGATAATTGAACGATATTTAAACCAGGTATATTTTGGTCACGGATATTATGGGATTAAGACTGCTGCGCTTGGATATTTTAAAAAAAATCTTGATGAACTAAGCTTAAAAGAGATATCTATACTAGTAGGCCTACCAAAAGCGCCTAGCAGCTATGATCCTACAAGACATTTAGATCTATCTCTCTCAAGGGCAAATAATGTACTTCTAAGAATGCACAATATCGGCTGGATAACAACCAAAGAGTATCAAGCTGCTATAAAAGAAACACCAAAAATTTATGACCAAACCTTGACTCAAAATAAAGCTCCATATCTAGTAGATGAGACGATTAAACAGCTAGCCCTACTCTATCCTGATATCAGATATGGTGGATATAAGATTACTTTAAATGCTGATTTAAAAGTCCAAGAAATAGCTAGAAATGCACTTAAATTTGGATATAATGAGATCCTAAAACGAAATAAAGACGCAAATACCACAGTATTAAATGGCGCAATGATCGTCACTAATCCAACTAATGGAGATATATTAGCTTTAGTGGGTGGCGTAGATTATGCCAAAAGTAATTTTAACCGTGCTACACAAAGCTCTCGCCAGCCAGGTTCTAGCTTTAAACCTTTTATATATCAAATTGCTTTAAATCAAGGATTATCCCCCCAAAGCAAAATAGCTGATATATCTAGAATTTACGAAGGTGTAAATAAAGACAATCAAGAAGATCAAGACTGGAAGCCTAAAAATTTTAGTGGCAATTTTAAAGGTTTGATCACATTAAATGATGCTTTAAAACAATCACGCAACCTAGCTACAATAAATCTTTTAAACTCTCTTGGACTTGATGTAGTTCAAAGAGATTTAGAGAGTTTTGGCTTTAAAAATATTCCTAGCAATCTTTCAATCGCACTTGGGAGTTTTGGGGTTAGTCTTATGGATTATAGCGAGCAGTACTCAATATTTCCAGGACTTGGTACTAGACATGAGACTAGACTAATTAATTTTGTAGAGAACAAAAATGGCGAGATATTTAAATTTGAGCTAAAAAGCAGCGAGATTATCAAACCAGAACAAGCATATCTAATGATTAAAATGCTTCAAGATGTCGTAGACAGCGGTACTGGACGATCAGCTAAAACAGATGGAATCGAGCTAGCTGGAAAAACAGGAACAACTAATGAGAGTGTAGATGCATGGTTTTGCGGTTTTAGCCCTGAGATTCAAGTATTAATATGGTATGGAAATGACAATAACACTCCGATGCGCTATGTAGAGGGTGGCTCTAGAACAGCAGCACCAGTATTTAAGCAGTTTATGCAAGACTTTATTACTGAGTATCCACAAACTAAACGTAAATTTGATATGCCTCCTGGTGTATATCGTAAAGTTTATAACGGAGTAGATGCATTATATACTACCACCTCACCTTTACCAAAAGAACAAAATAATATCCTAGAAAAGCAAGATAGAGAGGGGATAATTTTCTAGTTTTTTTAGAGTTTAAATTTGATAACTTTAAATTTAAACTCTAATTATTTATAGCATAAGCAATTAAAGCTAGTTTTTGTAAAAATTTAAATGATAGTAGTATATAAAGCAAATTTAAAAATTACTTTTTACTATTTGCTACCTTAAAAACCCTTGTATGACTATCAGATTTTGATAAACTTAGTCTTATTATAGAATTTTCTAATGCCTTTAACGAATGAGGTATAAATGCAGGCAATGTAATCATATCAAATTCATTCATAACCAAAATCTTACCGCTCATTTCAAATTCAATACCACCACGAAGCACTTGAACTATAATCGCATTTGGAGCCATATGTTCTTTCATAACTGCATCTTTAGCCATAGTTATACGAATTTCCTTGCTAAATTCACTCTCACAAAGCATAGCAGTCTTAACACCATCAAAAATATTAAAATTAAAAATAATTTTTTCCACAGTAAGTCCAAAATAATGATTAAAAATTGAGATAAAGAAGAAGCCCCAAAAAAAGGGGCGAAATTGTAATAAAAATTACTTTTTAAGCTCTTTAATTCTAGCAGCTTTACCACGTCTATCACGTAGATAGAATAGTTTAGAACGTCTTACACGACCTCTACGTAGTACTGTAATACTCTCTAAGCTATCGCTATAAATAGGGAAAATTCTCTCTACACCAACGCTATTAGCACCGATTTTGCGAATGATAAAAGTCTCACCAGTACCACTACCGCGGCGAGCTATACAAACGCCTTCAAAGTTTTGAATTCTGCTTTTGTCGCCTTCTTTGATGTGGATAGCAATTCTCAAAGTATCACCAGCACGAAAGTCAGGCACAGACTTAGTCGCGATTTGAGCATTTTCAAATGCTTCAATATATTTATTTCTCATCTTTTTTCCTTAAAGTTTGGCGATTTAAGAGTTTGATACAAATCAGGGCGAAAAAACCGAGTTTTGCAAAGCGCCATATGATTTTTTAAAGCGTTGATTATACTATGATTACCCTTTAAAAAAGCTGAAGGCACAGGTGAGCCATTAAAAATATTTGGCTTTGTAAAGCTTGGAGCCTCTAAAATTCCATCTTCAAAACTCTCAATATCTAATGAATTTGCATTACCTAAAACCCCGGCAATATTGCGGCTAATAGCATCACAAAGACTCATAGCAGCAAGCTCACCACCAGTTAAAATAAAATCCCCTATGCAAAAAACCTCATTTACTCTACTCTCGATAACACGTTCATCTATACCCTCATATCTACCACAAATAAAACTAATATTTTCTAGCTTCGCAAGTCTCTTAGCGTCATTTTGATTAAATTTTTTACCGGCTGGAGTGAGATAAATTACATGCGTCTGCCCTATACTATCAATCGCATCACAAAGTGGTTGCGCACTCATCAAAAGCCCAGCCCCACCACCAACCATATACTCATCAACTTTTTTATGTTTATTTTGAGTAAAATCTCGTGGGTTTATACAATTGATCTCTATTAGTCCACTTGTCTGAGCTCTGCCAAGTATAGAGTCGCTAAAATATGGCGTAACTAAATTTGGAAATAAGGTTATAAAGTTAAATTTCATAAGCTAAGAATTAAGCAATATATCCATAGAGTTTTTTACATCTACTCTTTTGCTGTTAATATCAATCTTAATAATAAAATTATCTTGATATGGTATATAAAACTGCTTTGCAAGTCCTTTGCTAATAAGTTCTGTGCTAGTCTTAATATCAAATAAAAATCCAGCCCCAACTTCTAAAATATCGTCAATTTTACCAAGCAAAATCTCGCCCTCATAAACCATAGAATCTATGATATCAAAATAAAAATACTCATCTTTTTTAAGCTTACAACTCTTTTTAGTATCTTCTACAGTACGGTATAAAACTCGATTTACAAGCTCTTTTGCTGCTTCAATACTTTCAAATCCATCAAATATTACAAGCGAATTAGAAGGTTCATAGCTCTTAATGGATAAAAGATTACCAAACTTATCATAAAATTTAGCACCTTTTTTATACTGCTCTATGAAATCACTACGGTTATGAAGCTTTAAAGCTCCCTTTAATCCTACGGTTTTACCAAGTATGCAAACCTCTACTAAATCACTCTTCAATAGCTTTTACCGTAATTCTATATGAAGTTGGATCTTTGGCTTTATAGCCTATAACTACAGTTTTTATAGCATTTATCATTTTGCCATCTTTACCGATTAATTTTCCAGTATCGGCCTTACTAGCATAGATAATAATCTCATCGAAGTTCTCACCTAAATTTATCCGCTCTGTGCGGATAATATCAGGTGAATCGCTTATAAGTTTAGCATACTCTTTTAAAAAATCTTCAACCATTATTTTGTAATTTGAGCGACTCTATCGCTTAGTTTAGCGCCAACACTTTTCCAATATGCTAATCTCTCAGCATCAAATTTAACTACTTCTGGCTCTACCATTGGATTGTAATAACCAATGCTTTCAATCCAACCACTATCACGTCTTTTTCTACTATCAGTTACTACGATACGATAAAATGGTCTTTTTTTACGTCCCATTCTTGTTAATCTAACTACTGTTGCCATCTTTTTCTCCTAAAATATTTTTTATAAGGCTTAGTTATAGCTAAATTCATAGCCATAAATAAACCCTAACTTATTTAGGGCGGTTAGCGTTTGCCAACATATTTGCAAAGCCTTTCATACTATCTTTATTAGAGAATTTTTTGGCCAACTTTGCAGCACTACTAAATTGCTTTAAAAATCTATTTACAGTCATTTGATCAAGTCCAGCCCCAGCAGCAATTCTACGCTTTCTAGCATTATTTAATAGATCTGGATTCTCTCTTTCTTTTGGAGTCATCGAACTTATCATCGCTTTTATATGTTTAATCTGCTCTGAATTGTCTAGATCAATATCTTTTAACTGATTTGCCATAGAACTCATACCAGGAATCATTCCCAAGATTCCTTTCATGCTTCCAAGCTTTTTAACACTCTCAAGCTGAGCTATAAAATCATTAAAATTAAACTCACCCTTTTTAATCTTTTTATTGAGCTTTTTGGCCTCTTTTTCATCTATGATTGTAGAAGCTTTCTCAGCTAAAGTTGCTAAATCGCCCTCGCCTAAAATTCTGCCGACGATTCTATCAGGAATAAAGCTCTCAAGATCAGCTACCTTTTCACCCACACCGACAAATCTAAGCGGAATTCCTACTTGATGTGCTATACCTATAGCTACACCACCTTTTGTATCAGCATCAAATTTGCTTAAAATAACCCCAGTAATGCCAAGAGCTTCATTAAAACTAGTAGCAGTGCGTACGCCATCTTGCCCACTCATCGCATCTGCAACATAAAAAATTTCATCTGGATTTAATACAGATTTTACCTCTTTTAATTCGCTCATTAATGCTTCATCTATTGCCAAGCGACCAGCAGTATCAACCAAAAGTACATCATAAAGACCATCTTTTGCTTTTTTCAATGCCTCTTGAGCTACATTTACTGGATTATTTTCACCATCGATACTAAAAAGCTCGATCTCATTTGCGCTACAAAGCTGTCTAAGCTGTTCTACTGCTGCTAAACGCTGCAAGTCAGCTGCAGCTACTAAAACACGTTTTTTACGTGCTTTTAGGTAGCTTGCTAATTTTATAGTTGTTGTGGTTTTACCACCACCTTGTAAGCCAGCCATTAACACAACTGTTGGAGGGTTTGAAGCAAACACAAATCCGCTACCTTTATTACCATCATTTGGAGCGGTTAAAATATTAGTTAAATTAGTTTTTATACTATCTAAAAACTGCTTTTGGCCTATAGTGCCCTTTTTCATATCAGCTTCTACAAGACTTACAAGTTCTTTTGTCACCTTGTGATAAACATCAGCCTTTAACAGCGACTTTTTCAGCGTCTCAAGCGCATTTTTTAATGCCTTTTCATCATCGACAAATTTAAGTTTATTTACAGCTGATTTTAGCGATTCGCCAATAAGTTCAAACACTATATACCTTTTTAAATTTGATTAAAATTGCTAATTATACCCTAAATTTCTTTAACTTTCTTTAATTGCTCAACTATACTTATATTTTTATGACAGATATTTTATGTAATACATAGATGCAAACTAGTATTAGAACAAATATGTAAAGCATAAAATTAGCTATAAAATATTGAATTAATTTTTTAAAAGCACTTCATTATAAATTACTTTATAAACTTAGCGGTTCTTTAAAAGTTACCGCCAAGCAAAAAATAATTAATAATTATATCCCTTGCTAAGTTTAAAACCTAGATAGAAATTTAATAAAGCATACTTGTAAAATAACAATTATTTTACATAGACTTTATATTCAGAATACCCTCTAGTATCCATCTGATCATATGGGATAAACTCTAATGAAGCACCATTAATGCAATATCTAAGCCCTCCTTTATCAATTGGCCCATCATCAAATACATGACCTAAATGGCTACCGCTTTGTCTAGATGTAACCTCGATACGCTCCATTCCATGACTAAGATCTCTGTGATAACTAGCCGCATCAGTAGTAATAGGTTTAGTAAAGCTAGGCCAACCACATCCAGCATCATATTTATCACTAGAACTAAAAAGTGGTTTTTTACTCACAATATCTACATAGATTCCACGCTCATCAAATTTATCATATTGACTACTATATGGGCGCTCTGTAGCCTTTTCTTGGGTAACTTTAAATGCTAAATCGCTTAATTTTTCTTTTAATTCAGATAGGCTTGGAATTTTAAATTTACTCTCATCATATAAAGGCTTAGATGCTAGATCTAAATCTATATGACAATAGCCATTTGGGTTTTTATCTAGATATTTTTGATGATAATCCTCGGCTTTTACATAATTGCTTAGCGGTGCAACTTCGATGGCGATTGGCTTAGTAGTTTTAGCTTGTTTGGCTTTAATAAATTCCTTAATAATTGGCTCTAAATTTAGATCACTATAGTAAATACCAGTGCGATATTGTCTGCCTATATCATTACCTTGACGATTGATTGAAAATGGATCAATAATACGATAATAATGTTCTAAAATCTCATTAATATCTACTATATTTGGGTTAAATTTAAGCATTACAACTTCAGCGTGATCAGTACGAGAAATCTGTTGATAGCTAGTTTGAGCACTAGAGCCATTAGCATAACCAACTTCACTATACTCCACACCCATAATACGATCAAAATAGCCCTGCGTTCCCCAAAAACAGCCACCACCTAAATAAATTTGGATTGGATTTTGCAGTTTAGTTTGTGCTGCTGTTTGCGTTATATTTTGCATATTTTCACCCTTTGGATTAGCCATTAGCGTAAGCGTGGCTAGTAATGTTGTAATTATATATTTTAGCATCAAAACTCCTTTATACTAACATTTTAACAAAGCTGACACAATGAAAAATAAATTTTATAAGATTTAGGTGGATTTGCACAAATTTGATTTTGATTTCAGTACAACTACAATTGCAAATAGACTTGCAAACTTAAAAAAATATATTAATTTTAAAATGGCTATACGCTATTAAAGTCCATATTTAAATAGTTTTGCTTTAAATTTAATAGATCAAGATAGTTTATATAATTAATTATTTTGCAAGTCATTACTAGCTTTACAAACAAGACTAGTAATGACGATACTTTTTAAATTTAAACTGCAAAACTCTAGATAAGTTTTGCAATTATTAATCCTATAAATGCGACTAGATATGCTACAAATGTGGTAAATAAAAATAGATAACCAATATATTTATATCCACCTGCTTCTTTGCCAAATACAATAGTTGCAGCTAAACAAGGATTATAAATCATAACAAATAGTATAAACGCTATAGCTACATCAAATGGTATAGCCTCTTTAATCTTACTCATTAGACCTTGACTTGTCTCATCAACTTCTGAACCTAAAGAGTATAATACACCCATCGTAGAGATGGCAACCTCTTTGGCTGCTAGACCGCTAACTAGCGAGACGCTAAGTCTCCAGTCAAATCCAAGCGGAGCAAAAACTGGCTCTATAATCTTACCAGTCATTCCTAGATAGCTATTTTCTATCAAATATTTTTCTAATTCAAATGATAATTCATCTTTTTGTTCATCACTTGTAGCAAGCTCTATCTTTTGCTCATACTCTGCTACTATATCTTTATGCAACGGAAAAGTGCTAGCTATCCATATAAGCACAGTAGCAGCAAGAATAAAAGTACCAGCTTTTTTGATATACATTTTAGCCTTATTATAAACCATAAACCATACTAGCTTCCAATTAGGTACTCTATACTTTGGCATCTCCATAACAAATGGCTCATCAGGCCCTTTAAATGCTGTCTTTCTAAGAATCTTAGCAGCAATAAGCCCCAAAATCGCCCCTAAAATATATATAGCAAATAGCCAGTTGCCTGCTTGAGACTCTGGAGCAAACGCTCCTACAAATAACACATAAACAGGAAGTCTAGCCCCACAACTCATAAAATTGATAATAAATAGAGTTAGTAAGCGATCTTTTTGGTTTTTAAGTGTGCGTGTAGCCATAAAAGCCGGCACAGAACAACCAAAGCCAGTCACTAGTGGGATAAAGCTTTTACCATGTAAGCCAAATTTATGAAAAAACCCATCAAGCAAAAATGATACACGGGCCATATATCCAGTAGTTTCTAAAAGCGCAATTCCAAGAAATAAAATTATAATATTTGGTAAAAATAGTATAACAGCGCCAACTCCACCAATAATCCCATCAGCTAAAAGTGAAGCGAGCATATCATTGGCTATATTTTCTTTAATTACATCACCAAGCGCAGAAAATCCAGCCTCTATATAATCCATTGGAATTGATCCAAGCGTAAAAGTAAGCCAAAAAAGTAACCACATAAAAAATAAAAATATAGGAATTCCAATATATTTATTAATTAGTACCTTATCTACAATCTTAGTATAATTAATCTCTTTTGGCTTATTATATTTAACACTCTCAGCTATTGCACCATTTACAAAATCGCTATACTCTTGCATAAAAATTTGATTTACGGACTCTGTTTTATATTGTATGTATAAATTTTTATGACTATCGCTAATAATGCGTGAAAGCTCAGTAAAAATTGGCTTATCGTGCAAATTTTTATAAATTTCATTATCTTGTTTAAGCAAAGCAATAGCTATCTCTTTTATGCTTTGGTTAAGTCTTTTTATATTTGGATCATTTTTAGCATTTAAAAACTCGCAAACTCTTTGTATCTCATTCTCAATAGCATCACTAAATATACGCTTATTTGGTCTATACTCAGTCTCATAAGTTTTAATAATACAATCAAGCAATTTATCCAAATTCGATTTTGTATTAGCTGAAACCAAAACACACGGCACTCCTAAAAGCTCTTCTAAAGTCTTAACATTTATATTTATACCTTCTTTAGTGGCCTCATCACTCATATTTAGTGCTAAGATCATCTTTTTATTTTTTTCCATTATCTGTGTAGTAAGTATCAGATTACGCTCTAAATTTGTAGAATCAGCAACATTTATAATAAGATCATAGTTATTTTGAGATATAAAATCCCTTGCAACTTTCTCCTCTAGAGAGTAACCATAGATAGAGTAAGTACCAGGCAAATCAATAATATTTATAATATAATTTTTATAATTTAATTTAGCTTCTGATTTTTCAACTGTTACACCGGCAAAATTACCAACTTTTAAATGCGAACCACTTATAGCATTGATTAAAAGCGTTTTACCAACATTAGGCTGGCCAACTAGCGCTATTTTAATAATCTTTTTCATTAAATTTTTTCCACCTCGATACTTTTAGCTTCATCACTTCTAAGCATTAAGCACATCCTATCACACTCTATTAAGATTGTTGAACCACCTAAAGTACTACCAACTTTTTTGACCATTTTAGCCCTAGAAAGTCCTAGACTAAAAAATCGCTCAAGCAACTGCTCTGTTACATTAAAATTTGAAATTTTAGCGACTTCACCGTTTTCTAATAGATCTAGAGTCATATTTATAACCTTTAATAATGAAATGCATTATCAATTATAGTTAAATATACATTAAAGTTTTATTAAAAATAGTAGTTATATTGCAGAATTAAATTTTTGAATTACCAATACATATGCGCAAATACAAGATAGCTTAATACTAATGTATAAATAAGATTTTAAACTAAAAATATTTAACAATATTCATTAAATAAAATTAATCTATTATTGTCTAGAACGGCTTAAATTTTATTCCTATAATAATTGTATTGATACAATCTTGTGTTATCTGGCATATAATAGAATATTTTTTAATGCTGCAATTTAGATATTTATAAATAAGATATAATTAAAAGAAAATTGATTTAATTTTACTGATTAAGCTTAAAAGGTTAAATTTGGTTTCTAACAGCTATGATTTCATCTTTTAAAACCTAAAAAAGAAACTTGGATAAAAGTAAATAAAGAGTATTAATCCTATTTAATTACAAAATGGCCTCCCCAATAGGATTCGAACCTATGGCCTCAGAATTAGGAATTCTGCGCTCTATCCTGCTGAGCTATGAGGAGCAAACTCCGCCGAAGCGGAGAAAATTAAAATGTATTAGCCATTTCTCTTTTTGATAATTTCATCAGATACATTTTTAGGAACTTCTTCGTAGTGATCAAATTCCATTGAGTATGATGCACGACCTTGAGTTTGACTTCTTAAATCTGTAGAGTAGCCAAACATCTCAGCAAGTGGACAGAACGCAGTAACGATTTTATTACCACCTCTTTCATCCATTGAGCTAATTTGACCACGGCGTCTATTTAAGTCACCAATTACATCGCCCATATACTCTTCTGGAGTCTCTACTTCAACCTTCATCATAGGCTCTAGAATTACAGCACCAGCTTTTTTCGCACCCTCTTTAAAGCCCATAGAGGCAGCAAGTTTAAACGCCATTTCAGATGAGTCAACTTCATGGTAGCTACCATCAAATAGTGTAACTTTAACATCTTCTACTGGATAACCAGCTAAAACACCGCTTTGTAGCGCCTCATTACAACCTTTTTCAACAGCTGGAATATACTCTTTTGGTACAACCCCACCTTTAATATCATTAACAAATTCAAATCCGCTACCTGGTTCAAGCGGCTCAAGGCGTAGGTAAACATGACCATACTGACCACGACCACCTGATTGTTTAGCATATTTATACTCTTGCTCAACAGTTTTCTTAATAGTTTCGCGATAAGCAACTTGAGGTTGACCAACTTCAGCTTCAACCTTAAATTCTCTTAACATCCTATCAACAATAATTTCAAGGTGTAATTCACCCATACCAGCGATAATTGTTTGGCCACTTTCTTCATCAGTGCTAACTCTAAAGCTTGGATCTTCTTGAGCTAATTTACCAAGAGCAATACCCATTTTTTCTTGATCAGCTTTTGTTTTTGGCTCTACTGCAACGCTAATAACTGGCTCTGGGAAGTCCATTCTCTCAAGGATAACTTTATCTTTTTCGCTCGCTAATGTATCGCCTGTTAAAGTATCTTTAAGACCAACTACAGCACCAATTTCACCAGCGTAAAGGACTTTAATCTCTTCACGTTTATTTGAATGCATTTTTAATAGACGACCAATTCTTTCTTTTTTATCTTTTGTTGAGTTGTAAGCATAGCTACCGCTCTCTAATTGACCACGATAAACTCTTACGAATGTAAGTTGTCCAACAAATGGGTCGGTCATAATTTTAAATGCTAGACCAGCAAATTCGCCATTATCTGTACTATCTACAACTACTTCACTACCATCTTCAAGCTCACCTCTAATAGCTTCAACTTCATCTGGTGCTAGCAAGTAATCTACAACCGCATCTAGAAGCGGCTGAACACCTTTATTTTTAAATGAAGTACCACAAACCATAGGGATAATGCTCATAGATAGACAACCAGCTTTAATACCTTTTTTAATTTCTTCAGTAGTTAATTCCTCGCCACCAAAGAATTTTTCCATTAGAGCATCATCTGTCTCAGCTACAGCTTCAATCATTTTATTACGATATTCTTCAGCTTTTTCTACAAGCTCAGCTGGAATATCTTTAACTACAAAATCAGTTGGTTTTGTATCATCTTCCCAAACAAGTGCTTTCATAGAAATTAGATCTACAACACCTTTAAATTCATCTTCAGCACCAATTGGAATTTGAATTGGAACTGGATTAGCTTTTAGGCGAGTTTTGATTTGATCTTCAACATTATAGAAATTAGCACCAATTCTATCCATTTTATTTACATAAACCATTCTTGGAACACGGTATTTATTAGCTTGTCTCCATACTGTTTCACTTTGAGGTTGAACCCCGCCAACAGCACAAAATACAGCTACAGCACCATCAAGAACACGCATAGAACGCTCAACTTCAATAGTAAAATCAACGTGTCCTGGAGTGTCTATAAGATTGATTTGGTGATTTTTCCAAAAACAAGTAGTAGCAGCAGAAGTAATAGTAATACCACGCTCTTTTTCTTGCTCCATCCAGTCCATAGTAGCAGCACCATCATGAACCTCACCAAGTTTATGACTCATACCTGTAAAAAATAGAATTCTCTCACTCGTAGTGGTTTTACCAGCATCGATATGTGCAGCGATACCGATATTTCTAACCATATTTAATGGAGTTTTTCTTGACATACTTACTCCTTATTACCAACGATAATGAGCAAATGCTTTATTAGCCTCTGCCATTTTATAAGTGTCTTCTTTCTTCTTAAATGAAGCACCTTTTGAATTTGCAGCATCTAGCAATTCGCCAGCTAGTTTTTCTATCATTGTTCTTTCGCTTCTTTTACGAGCAAAGCTAATAATCCAACGAATAGCTAAAGCTTGTTGGCGTGCAGCGCGAACTTCTACAGGTACTTGATATGTAGCACCACCCACACGGCGAGATTTTACTTCCATGATAGGTTTTACATTATCAATTGCACTATTAAATACATCAATACCTTTTAATTCGCCACCTTTAGCATCGATAGCTTTTAGAGCGCCGTACATAATTTCTGTAGCTACACTTTTTTTACCATCATACATAAGTGAATTAATAAATTTAGTTATAACTTTATTGCCATAAATTGGATCAGGCATTACTTCCCTAACAGGGGCTTTTCTTCTTCTCATAACTTTCCTTCAAATTTAAATTTTACTCAAACTATAACCATATCTAAGGGTTAGTCTGCGACAATGATTACTTTTTAGCGTCTTTTGGACGTTTAGCACCATATTTAGATCTAGATACTGTACGTTTAGCAACACCTGCTGTATCAAGAGCACCACGAACAATATGATATTTAACACCTGGTAAGTCTTTTACCCTACCACCACGCACTAGTACAATACTGTGCTCTTGTAGGTTGTGGCCTTCACCGCCGATATAGCTGATTACTTCAAAACCGCTTGTTAGCCTTACTTTGGCAACTTTTCTCAAAGCTGAGTTTGGTTTTTTAGGAGTTGTAGTATAAACTCTTGTACAAACACCTCTTCTTTGAGGACACTCTTTTAACGCTGGTGATTTAGATTTTACGATCACTTTTTTGCGTTCTTTTCTGACCAATTGATTAATGGTTGGCACAATCTTTCCTTTCAACTAAATTTATTAAAAAATGCCTATTTTACTCAAATTTTACTTAATTTAAGATGAAATAAAAAGTAATCTAGGCTAAAATATTAAAATAAATCTATGCTTTAGCAATTCAAAAATTTATTCAAAATTGCTAAATAATATCTATTTGTTTATAAAATTTTTTAAAGCTTGTTCTATTGCTTTATTTCTAGCTTCTATATCAGTTTTTAACCAAATTTTATCCTCTCTATTGCCAAGACCCCTTACCTCTTGCGAGTTTTGACTCTCTTTATATTTTTCTTGTTTTAAAGAAAAAAAGTTATTAGCGCATTTAATATTTGTTAGTTTGTTAAGCAAAATTTTATTACCTATTTGTTCCAAATATTGCGAATGACTTGTCTCGTTCCACTCATCAAAATTCGTATTTTGCCAAGTTTTAGGTAAAATATGCTCTACTTCTAATTTATAGCTTTGTATATCACTAGAAAAATCATCATAAAGATGAGCATATAAATATAAAAGATATTTTACTTTTCTAGCGTCTGGCTTGATATTCTTATCACTACTAGAAAAATTATTTAAAAATCTCTCTGGCAAGAATTTGCTATAAGAAAAATTTATATTTTGATTTAGCTCTGCATTCATTTTAAAAACTAAATCTTTAATTTCATTTGTATTTGTTTTATTATTTAGAATTTTAACAGTCATTGCTTTTAGCAGTTCAAGAAGATAAATTTCGAATTCTTTATTAAAATTCTCATTAAATTCATCTTTTATAAAATTATTCTTGTTTCTCCAAACCAAAAAAGCCACAAAAAATCTCCACATATCATTTTGATATAAACAAAGAATTTTAAAATATCTGTAAGCTTTTTGGCTTAAATATGCTTCAGGTGCTCCCCAAAAATAAACTAGAATTTCTATAAAATTCATAAGTTCTTTTATTTTTTCTTGTTCTACAAGATATTTATCTTCTGCTCCAAAATTAAACTTTTTATTTTTGTTGGTAAAGAAGTCTAAAACACTTGGAGTAGTGGTGTCTGTATAATTATGTAAAGCTCTTATTGCATGCATTGCCTGAATAAAAAGCACACTCATATCTTCTTTTGGGCTGTATTCTTCAAATTTTGAGCTAATTTCTTGCCATTTTTTAGCAAATTCTTCTTTATTTTCTATATTTTTATAAATATAACCTTTTATGATATCAGCATTTGAAAGTGGCATACCACGAGAATTTAGAGTATTAAAAATAGTCATTGCTGATTCTTGACTATCGCAGGTCACGCACAATACAAAAAATGTATCAGATAAAATAGTATCACATAAATTTGAAAACTCAGAGGCGTTTTTTAGTTTAAAATCATTTATAGCATCATGAAAAAAGATAAAATTTTTAGCATAATTAGAGTTGAAGCTTTTTAATTTTTCAATATCAATATCTTCTATTAAAATATATTCTAATACTTTTTTATCTTTGTCAGTAATAACCTGCGAACTTAAATAGGGCTCATTAAAAACAAAGCCTTCATTTCTAATCTTTTTCCAAATAAACTTACCAAAATCATCTTGAAATTCATCTTTTTTACCTTCACTTTTTAGGCTCTCAAAAAACGCTCTAAAAAGCAAGGTTAAAGTTGTAATTCTTTGCTGTCCATCTATGATCTCTAAATCACCATGATCATTTTCAAAACTTACAATTGAGCCCAAAAAATATTCAAATTTCTTATTTTTTTCTTTTCATAGAACGCATTTATAATATCGTCCCAAAGCGTTTGACACTCATCAATTTTCCATCTATAAGGCCTTTGATACTCTGGTATAAGAAATTTTTGACTCTCTTTATCTTTTATATTTAATATAAATCTCTGTTTTGGTTCAAATCGCATTTTATCTCCTTTTTAGGTATTTATATTTTAATAAGATTTTATAATTCAACAAATACTTTATTTAAAAATTAGATCAAATTGTATATTAGAATTTTAGCTGCAGGTTTAAGTAAAATTTAGATCAAAAGACCCAAATTTTACTTAAATTATCAGTAGTGAATTAATCGTTATACTTAATTTTAACCTTTTTATCTTGATAAAGTCCGGTACCAACTGGAATCATACGACCTAAGATAACATTCTCTTTTAGATCTTCAAGATAATCAAATTTAGCTGCTATACTAGCTTCTGTTAGAACTTTTGTAGTCTCTTGGAATGATGCAGCAGAGATAACACTATCACTACCAATAGCTGCCCTAGTAACACCTAAAAGCACTGGCTCTGCAATTGCTGGTTCGCCACCCATTTTAATGATCTTCTCATTTTCTTCACGGAATTTACGACGGCTAACCATATCACCTACGATGAAATTCGTATCGCCGCTATCTACAATTTTAATCTGTCTTAACATTTGAGATACAATAATCTCGATATGTTTATCACTAATAGCAACGCCTTGAGAGCGATAAACTTGCTGAATTTCGCTAATTAGATATCCATGAAGCGCCTTCTCTCCAAGAATTCTTAGCACATCGTGGCTACTTACTAAGCCATCAGTTAATTTCTCACCAGCATGAACAAACTCGCCATCACGGACTTGAATTTGTCTTGATTTATCGATTAGATACTCAGCCGTTGTGCCATCTTCGGCTACTATTACTACTCTTTCTTTAGAGCGTAAAGGCTTTTCAAATCTAATAACACCATCGATTTCAGCAATTATTGCTGTATTTTTAGGACGACGAGCTTCAAATAATTCAGATACCCTAGGAAGACCTCCGGTAATATCTTTTGATTTTGCTACAGCTTTTGGTGTTTTAGCTATAGTATCAGCTCTTTGAACTGTAGCGCCATCTTTGACAAAGATTGCAGTTTTTGGCTCTAGCTGATAACGAATTAGTTTGCCATTATCAGTAGTAATAACAATTGTAGGCTTAACTCCACTTGGCAAGTATTCATTAATAACTAATCTACTTTCACCTGTAGCTTCATCATACTGCTCAGTTACACTATATCCTGGCTCAATATCCTCATATGCTACCACACCGGCTTCTTCAGCAATTACTGGATTTGAGTATGGATCCCACTCAGCTATAACTAATTTAGAATCAGCTTGTGGTCTAGCTAGAATATCAGTAACTACTACATTAGAGCTATCATCAAATTCAATTACGCTATTGCGTGGGATGTAGTGGCGCACAGCCTCTCTATCTTCTTCATCCGCTACTACGACAAACAAGCCTTTTTCTGCTACTATATCGCCTTTTTTAATATCTCTAATTCTTTCTAGATAGTCACCTTTTAAAATATAGTATTTTAACACACCGTGTGCACTAGCTACGATCTCTTGAGTTACTGGGTCGCCATCAGCTACCTTAACTTCACTAGCAAATGGAATACGATTTGGGATATTCCATCCATCTTTTATCATTTCTACTATACTTTCATTCTCTTTTACTTCATCACCTTTTGAGTAAGGAATATAGAATTTACCATCTATCTTACCACTTACACCAGCTAGTTCATTTGGTTTAGCTAAATCATGTTTTCTTAAGACATATTTTACTTCGTCATTTTTACCTTTTACGATAACATTTACATCTTCGTGAGCTATCTCAATATCGATAACACCATCAAATGGGGCTTTTATCTTAGGTTCTACAAGTAAAATAGCAGCATTACGTCTATTAATTACAATAGATTTGCCATTATTCTCATAAGTTTTTAGGTTATAATATCTAATAAAGCCCTCTTTTTGCGCCACAATCTGTCTATCTTGTTGCTCAGTAGATGCTGTACCACCAATATGGAATGTTCTTAGCGTTAGCTGAGTTCCTGGCTCACCAATTGATTGAGCTGAGATAATACCTACAGCCTCGCCTGGTTTAACTAATTTGCCCTCACCAAGATTAATACCATAGCATTTAGCGCATACACCTTTTGGTGCTTTACATGTGATTGGTGTTCTAATACTAATTGATTTTATACCAGCATCAATAATTACTCTAGCTTTAGTCTCATCAATTAATGTACCTTCTGTATATAAAATTTCATTAGTAATAGGATCGATAACATCATCACTTAAAACCCTACCTAAAACTCTCTCTTCTAAACTCTCGATTAACTCGCCACTCTCAGTGATCTCAGTAATCTCAACGCCCTCATGAGTACCACAATCATCCATTGTGATTTTAACATTTTGCGCTACGTCAATTAGCTTTCTTGTTAGATATCCAGCATTGGCCGTCTTAAGTGCGGTATCAGCTAGACCTTTTCTAGCACCGTGAGTTGAAATAAAATACTCAAGAACATTTAATCCTTCACGGAAATTTGAAGTAATTGGTGTCTCAATAATACTACCATCAGGTTTAGCCATTAGACCCCTCATACCAGCAAGCTGTCTAATCTGAGCTGCACTACCCCTAGCACCACTATCTGCCATCATATAGATAGAGTTAAATCCACTCTTATCATTTTTGATAAGCTTCATCATATCGCCAGCTACTTTATTATTTGTATCTGTCCAGATATCAACGATTTTATTGTATCTTTCAGAATCAGTTAGCAAACCTGAGCCATATTGATTTTGAATTTCACGAACTTTTTTCTTAGCTTCATCTACATATGAATATTTACTTTCAGATATAATAATATCAGCTATTGAGATACTTACACCAGCTTTTGTAGCATATCTAAAACCTAAATTTTTAAGCTTGTCCAAAAATCCTGCAGTTGATTCTAAACCGCCATTTTTATAGACATAATCAACCAAATTTGCTATGTCTTTTTTCTTCATTACTTTATTCCACATATTTTCTGGAACTGAGTTCTCGCCAAGATCAGGTAAAATTGATTTAATAATCAACCTTCCAGCTGTTGTAAATACGGTTCTACCATCAATCATTGTTTTAATCTTAGCATGAAGGTCAAGGAAATGAGTCTCAACAGCAATCATTACTTCATCAACACTAGCAAAAATCTTATTTGAGCCAATTACATCTACTTTTTCAAGACTTAGATAATAAATACCAAGAACCATATCTTGAGACGGAACTGTAACAGCCTTACCACTTGCAGGAAGTAAGATATTCATAGAGCTAAGCATCAAAATTTTACACTCAGCAATCGCCTCTTGAGATAACGGTACATGCACAGCCATTTGGTCACCGTCAAAGTCAGCGTTAAAAGCTGAACAAACAAGCGGATGAAGCTGAATAGCCTTACCTTCTATTAGTACCGGGTGAAATGCCTGGATAGACATTTTATGTAGAGTTGGTGCCCTATTTAGTAATACTGGATGATCGGCAACAACTTCTTCAAGGCACTCCCAAACTTCATTTGTCTTATCTTCGATCATTTTCTTAGCTAGTTTAACATTTGTCGCATAGCCTTTTTCTTCCAAACGAGCTAAAAGATGTGGCTTAAATAGTTCTAAAGCCATCTTTTTAGGTAGGCCACACTGATCCATTCTAAGTCTAGGACCAACTACGATAACACTACGTCCTGAGAAGTCAACCCTTTTACCAAGTAGATTTTGTCTAAAGCGTCCTTGCTTACCTTTAATAATCTCGCTCAAAGATTTTAGGGGGCGTTTATTTGCTCCTTTTACATCATTAGCTCTTCTACCATTATCAAATAGAGCATCAACTGATTCTTGTAACATTCTTTTTTCATTGCGAATAATAATCTCAGGAGCATCAAGTTCCATAAGGCGTTTTAGCCTTGCATTACGATTGATAACTCTTCTGTATAGATCATTTACATCACTAACTGCAAATTTCCCACCATCTAGGCTTACTAATGGGCGAAGGTCAGGCGGAAGTACAGGTAGATTTGTAATCATCATCCACTCAGGGCGATTACCTGAATTTAAGAAACTTTCAACTACTTTTAATCTTTTTACAATACTTTTTTTCTTAGATTCGCTATTTGTGCTTCCAATCTCTATTTTTAACTGTTCTAAGATGCTAACAAGATCTAAATTTTCAAGCATATCACGGATTACTTCACCGCCCATTCTAGCACTAAATCCACTATCAGCAAATCTTTGTTCTAAAAGTATATATTGTTCCTCATTTAAAACATCATATAACTCTACTTTTTTGCTGTTTTCATTATCATAGTATGCTTCACCTGGATTTTCTACTATATATGCTTCATAGTACAATACACGCTCTAAGTCTTTCATCTTAATACCAAGAAGTGTACCTATACGACTAGGAAGTGAATTTACATACCAAATATGAGCCACTGGAGTAACTAGCTCGATATGCGCCATTCTAGAACGGCGCACTTTAGAACTTGTGACTTCTACACCACATTTTTCACATTTGATACCTTTATAGCGCATCTTTTTATACTTGCCACATAGGCATTCATAATCCCTAATAGGCCCAAAGATTTTAGCACAAAATAGACCGTCTCTTTCTGGTTTTAGAGTTCTATAGTTAATGGTTTCAGGTTTTTTAACCTCGCCATAACTCCACGCTTTTATACGCTCAGGACTTGCTAATCTTAATTTAAATGCTTCAAAATCCCTTGGTCTTGCATCTTCTTTAATCTCTATAGGTTTTAACTCACTCATTGTTATCATCCTCATCATAAATCTCAACATCTAGTGCTAGAGATTTTAGCTCGTTTGTTAAAACAAAAAATGTCTCTGGAATACCAGTACTTGGGACATTTTCACCTCTAGTTAATGCTTTATAAGCTAGCCATCTTCCTTCAACATCATCTGATTTTACAGTTAGCATCTCACGAAGCGTATGAGCAGCACCATAAGCTTCTAAAGCCCAAACCTCCATCTCTCCAAATCTTTGACCACCACTTAATGCTTTACCACCAACTGGTTGTTGTGTTACTAAACTATATGGACCAGTGCTTCTAGCGTGAACTTTCTCATCAACTAAGTGATGAAGTTTTAACATATACATACAACCAACATTTACACGTTCAGCCATTTTTGATCCGGTTCTACCATCATATAGCTCAGTTTTACCATCCATATCAATCTTAGCCATTTCAAATAGCTTGTTAAATTCTTCTGGTTTAACACCTTCAAATATAGGAGTGGCAAATCTTACACCGCTTGCCCAATCTCTTGCATACTCTATGAGTTTTTCATCATCAATTTTTTCTAAGATTGCTTTAGCATCCATTAATCTTGATACATCGGCTATTTCGATCATTTTGGCTCTTAACTCTGTTATCCACTCTTTTGATTTTCTATCAAAAATTTCTTGAATTTGCTCACCAAGTTTCATACCTACAAGACCTAAGTGGCTTTCTAAAATTTGACCAATATTCATACGGCTAGGAACGCCTAGTGGATTTAATACAATATCTACTGATCTACCATCTGGAAGATATGGCATATCTACATCTGGAACAATATTTGATACAATACCTTTATTACCATGGCGACCTGCCATTTTATCACCGACTTTTAGTTTACGCTTAGTAGCTACATAAACTTTAACAAGTTTAACAACTCCACTTGGTAAAATATCATCTTTTTCTAAAATTTCAAGCTTAGCATCATGCTCATCTTTTAATTTTTTCTTTTCATTTTGGAAGTAGGCTTTCATATCTTCATAGCTTTTTTGCACATCTTTACTAAAGCTTTTTACATATGAATTTAGAGTAAATCTATTTATATTAGCAAGATCTTCTTTTTTAATCTTTTGACCTTTTTCATATGTTGTTTTACCAACTTCTAGATTGCTTTGAAGTTCATTGTTGGCTAATAAAGCAGTTACCCTTAACATCTCTTCACGATCAAGCATTAAAAGTCTATCGTGATGTTCTTTTTCTAAAACATTTTTCTCATCTTCATAAGCTTTAAATGATCTTGAATCTTTTTCATATCCTTTTTTAGTAAAGATTTTAACATCTATTACTACACCTTCCATACTTGCTGGAGCATATAAAGATTTATTTACTACATGACCAGCTTTTTCTCCAAATATCGCTCTTAAAAGTCTTTCTTCTGGAGTTGGCTTAACTTCGCCTTTTGGAGAGACCTTACCTACTAAAATCATACCTGGTTTTATATGAGTACCAATTCTTACAATACCACTTTCATCTAGATGCTCGATCTCCTCTTCTTTCATATTAGGGATATCTCTAGTGATCTCTTCTACGCCATCTTTTAACTCTCTAGCCTCAATCTCTTTTTCATAGATATGAACACTAGTAAATGCATCTGTACGAATCATTCTCTCACTCATCACAATAGCATCTTCGTAGTTATATCCATTCCACGGCATAAAGGCAATTAGAGCGTTTTTACCAATTGCTAACTCGCCTTGATCCATACTAGAACCATCAGCGATTATCTGACCAGCTTCTACTTTTTGTCCCTTTTTTACGATTGGATGTTGGCTAAATGTCGTATTTTGATTGGTACGCATATTTTTTTCCATTGTATATTGATCAATATATGGACCATTTTCATCTTCGCCTAAAATAAATATGTTTTTATTATCAACTTTTTCTATAATACCACTACGTCTTGCCTTAATCGCTTCCCAGGCATCGCGTGCTACGATAGCTTCCATACCAGTACCTACTATAGGCGCTGTTGATTTTAAAAGAGGTACAGCTTGACGCTGCATATTTGAACCCATAAGCGCACGGTTAGCATCATCATGCTCAAGGAATGGAATCAATGAAGCAGCTACACCCATTACCATACCGCTACAAAGGTCAATTAATGTTACATCATCTCTTTTTGCAAGTATCATCTCGCCATCTTGGCGTACTTCAATTAAATCCTCACTAATCATGCCATTTTCATCTAAAATTGTAGATGCTGGCGCTATTATATGTCCCTCTTCTTGAGTTGCTGTAAGATATACAATCTCATTTGTTACCTTGCCATTTTCTACCTTACGATATGGAGACTCAACAAAACCTAAATCATTTACCTTAGCATATGTAGAAAGAGTATTTATAAGACCGATATTTTGTCCCTCTGGGGTCTCAACTGGACAAATTCTACCATAATGAGTAGGGTGAACGTCACGAACCTCAAAACCAGCTCTTTCTTTAACTAAACCGCCTTCACCAAGCGCTGATAATCTACGCTTATGAGTGACTTCGCTCAGTGGATTAGTTTGATCCATAAACTGACTTAACTGACCACCAGTAAAGAATTCCATAATAGTAGTAGTAATCATCTTAGGATTTACAAGATCATAAGGCATAATCTCATCTATATTGTTGCTTAGGCTCGTAAATTTATCCCTAATAGCCTTTTGCATTTTTACAAAACCCAAATGAAGCTCATTAGCCAAAAGCTCACCAATAGAGCGAATGCGGCGATTACCTAAATGGTCTCTATCGTCTATATGGCCTTGACCATTTTTTACCTTAATTAGATATTTAGCAGTTTTAATGATATCTTCATTTGTTAATACTGTTACATAATCAGGTGCATTTAGCCCAAGTTTATGATTCATTTTCATACGACCAACCTTGGTTAGATCATATCTTTCTGGATTAAAGAATAAATCATTTACAAAACTTCGAGCAGCCTCTTTAACCACAGGCTCACCTGGACGCATAACTTTATAAATTCTAATTGCAGCTAGATCATTTTCATCCTCTACACCTTCTGTTTGTTTAAGAAGCTTAAGAGTTTCGTAGTCTTGTAAGAATGAGTTAATAATAGCATCATCAACTCCATTTGCTAGGTCATTTGCAATTTCAATACTATCTTGTTCGTTTGCTATTCTAGCAATTTTGCTCTCATCAAGCTGAGTAAGAGTATCATATAAAACCTCACCGCTATCTTTATCAATAATTGGACTAGCTAGATATCTATTTACCAGTGTTTCAAGAGGATATTCAATAAATTTAACACCATCTTCTATAAGCTTATCAGCCTTTTTCTTAGTAAGTCTTTTGCCAGCTTGATGTAAAATATTGCCATCTTCATCTTTAATATCATAATCCACCCTACCAGTAAAGTCATCTGGATTAAACTCTACTAGGAATTTATTATTTTGAATTTTTAAAGTCTGCATAGGATAAAATAATTTAACAATATCTTGTTTTTTGTATCCCAACGCTCTAAATAAAATAGTAATAGGAACTTTACGACGTTTATTAATACGTACATATAATACATCTTTTGTATCATATTCAAAATAAAGCCAAGAGCCACGATCAGGGATAATCTGAGCAGTATAAATAAGTTTATTTACAACCGTAGGACTCTCTTCTTCTTTAAATATCACACCTGGGCTTCTGTGTAGCTGATTAACAACAACTCTCTCAACACCATTAATAATAAATGAAATTCTATCGGTCATTAAAGGAATTTCACGAACAAATATCTCTTGTTCTTTGATATCCTTTACTCCAATTTTTTCACCTGTTTTTTCATCTCTATCATGAACTATTAATCTAATTTTTATTTTTAAATTTACAGAATATGTAAGTCCTCTTTCCATACACTCTCTAATTGTATATCTAGGCTTACCTATTTCACTGCTGACATATTCAAGCGAAAGTCTATTTTGCGGATCGTGAATAGGAAAAATAGATTTAAATACTTTTTCGATTCCGCTTTCAGTTTGTGAATTATCAAGATTTAAAAAATGATCAAAACTCTTTTTTTGTAATTGTAATAAATTTGGAACATCAATCTCTTTAGCAACATTAGAAAAATCTACCCTAAGACGATTTCCAGAATAAAGGCTATTTAGCATTTTACTACCTCTATAGAATAGTTAATTGAAAGAACGTCGTAAAAACGACAATGGAGTTGGAAGCGAGAAAGTCTCGCTTCTACAAAATTGTAAATTATTTAAGTTCGACTTTAGCGCCAGCTTCTTCAAGTTGTTTTTTAGCTGCTTCAGCTTCTTCTTTACTCGCACCTTCTTTAAGAACTGATGGAGTACCTTCAACAGCATCTTTTGCTTCTTTAAGACCAAGACCTGTTAGCGCACGAACAACTTTAATTACTTCGATTTTTTTAGCACCGCTATCAACTAGAACGATGTTGAAATCTGTTTTTTCTTCAGCAGCATCAGCAGCTCCGCCAGCTACAGCACCAGCTACCATTACTGGAGCAGCACTTACACCAAATTTTTCTTCAAATTCTTTTACTAATTCACTTAGTTCAAGAACTGATAAATTTGAAATAAACTCTAATACATCTTCTTTAGTTATTGCCATTTTAATTCTCCTAAATTTTATTTTTTAAATTAAGCAGATTGCTCTTTTTTCTCTTTAAGCGCATTTAAACCAATAGTGAAATTTTGAATTGGCGCATTCCAAACTTGTAGTAGCATAGCAATAAGTTCGTCGCGAGACGGCATTTTTGACAATGCAACAACTTTAGATACAGGAGCAACTTCACCATCAATATAAGCTGTCTTGATTTTAAATAGATCTTTATTAGCTTCTTCAAATTTAGCTACAACTTTAGTAACTGCTAGTTGGTCTTCACCCCATACAAAGATATTTGTATCTTTAAGTTCCATGCCATCTTTAGCGCAATTAGATAAAGCGATCTTTGCTAATGTGTTTTTAATAACTTGAACTTTTACATTTTGCTCTTTAGCAGCAATTCTTAACGCTTCAAGTTTTTTAACACTTAAACCTCTATAGTCACATACTACTATAGCTTCGCTAGCTTTAAATTCAGCCTCAAGGTTTGAAATAATTTCAGCTTTTTCGTTTCTAGTCACTTTCATTCTCCTTTCCGACCGGTGATTTCAAGCAGAGAGAGCGAAAATACGCTCAATTAAGCTTACGCCTCGGCTATCTCCAATCTAAGATAAAAATATTAATTATTTAAGATCCATAAGCTCTTGAGTTTCAAGAGATATAGATGGACTCATTGTTAAAGATAGTGCTGCAGATTTAATATATCTACCTTTTGCAGCTGCAGGCTTATGTTTATTGATCATTTTAACAAAAGCAGAAATATTGTCATTTAGCTGCTCTTTTGTAAAGCTAACTTTACCTAAACCAGCATGAATATTTCCCTGTTTGTCAACACGGAAATTTACTTGACCACTCTTTGCATTTTTAACTGCTTGAGCAACATCCATAGTAACAGTACCAGTTTTAGGGTTTGGCATTAAGCCCTTTGGTCCTAATAAGCGACCAATTTTACCAACTAATCCCATTAAATTTGGAGTAGCGATAAGTACATCAAAGTTGATAACACCTTTAGCAATTTCATCAACAAAATCTTCAGCACCTACGATATCAGCACCAGCAGCCTTAGCTTCGTCAGCTTTAGCATCTTTAGCAATTACTGCTACTCTTACAGTTTTACCGGTACCTGCAGGTAGAACTACTGAACCACGAACCATCTGATCAGCATGTCTAGGATCAACATTTAATTTAAGTGCTATTTCAACTGTTTCATCAAATTTAGCTGAAGCAAGTGTTTTAACTGTCGATATAGCTTCATCTAAATTATAAATTTTATTTGAATCTACTTTCTTAAGTAGTTCTGCAAATCTCTTTGTATTCTTTTTTGACATTAATTTCTCCGCATTTTTAAAGTGCTACCACTAATTTTAAATCCTAGTGGTTAGGATTAATCTACTACAGTTATACCCATAGAACGAGCTGAACCAGCTATAATTTTAGCAGCTTGCTCTCTATCTTTTGTATTCATATCAACTATTTTTTTATCAACAATCTCAAGAATTTGAGCTTTTGTTAACTTGCCAACTTTATTTTTAAGCGGATTATCCGCACCTTTAGTGATGCCAGCAGCTTTTTTGATTAGATCAGTTGCTGGTGGTTGTTTTGTGATAAATGTAAAGCTTTTATCTGCATAAACAGTGATAACAACTGGAATATTATAACCAGCCATATCTTTTGTTCTTTCGTTAAATGCTTTACAAAATTCCATAATATTAACACCTTTTTGACCTAGAGCAGGACCAACCGGTGGACTTGGATTTGCTTTTGTAGCTGCAATTTGCAATTTAATTTCACCTACAACTTTTTTAGCCATAAACTATCTCCTTAGACTATCTTTTCAACTTGTGAATACATAATTTCAACAGGTGTACTTCTACCAAATATTGATACATTTAAGCGAAGTTTACCATGAACCATATCATACTCTTCTACTGTCGCATTAAAGTTTGCAAATGGGCCTTCTGTAACACGAACAATTTCGCCAGTTTCAAATGAAATTTTTGGTTTAGGCGCTGCTCTTTTACTAACCTTTTCTAAAATAAGATTTATATCTTTATCGCTTAAAGGTGTTGGTTTCTTTGCTTCACCAATAAATCTGCCAACCTTAGGAAGAGACTGAATTTTGTGCCAAAGCGCAGTATCAAGATCCAAATAAGCGAAAGCATAACCTGGATACAGGCTTCTTTCATTAATCTTTTGCTTTCCATTTTTAATCTCAATTACATCTTCAGTAGGAACGATAACTTCTAAAAGTTTCTCTTCAATACCATGATCTTTTACTAGATTTTCAATGGCTCTTTTGACACTCATCTCACTACCTGCATAAGTTTGAATAGCATACCATTTATGTGCCATAATATGTCCTTATACAAGCTTAGAAACAGAAAATGACATAATTAAATCAACCAAAGCCAAAAATAAAGAAACTATAGTTACAACAGCAAAAACTGTTATAAAAGCATTTCTAATCTGCTCTTTGGTAGGAAATATAACCTTGCCAACTTCTGCACGTGATAATTTTAAATAACTTATAAACTTTTCCATATCTAACCTTTTGTGGCAGGGCAAGAGGGATTCGAACCCCCAACCATCGGATTTGGAATCCGGCGCTCTACCGTTGGAGCTATTGCCCTATATAAATACAGCCAAGAAGTTAGCTTATTTTAGCTTAACTTCTTTATGAACTGTATGTTTTTTTAATCTTGGACAATATTTTTTAAGCTCTAACTTTTCAGTTTTTGTTTTACTATTTTTGGTTGTTGTGTAATTAATATCATTGCACTCTGAACACTTTAAACCAATTTTAACTCTATTTGCACTTGCCATATTTTTTCCTTACAAAGGGCGCAAATCAAATTCGCGCCCATAAGTTAAATTACTTAATAATTTTAGATACAACGCCAGAACCAACAGTTCTACCACCCTCACGGATAGCAAATCTTGTACCTTCTTCTAGCGCAACTGGAGCAATAAGCTCAACAGTTATTTTTAGGTTATCACCAGGCATAACCATCTCTGTACCTTCTGGTAGAGTGATTGAACCAGTAACATCTGTTGTTCTTACATAAAATTGTGGTCTATAGTTGTTAAAGAATGGAGTATGACGACCACCCTCTTCTTTAGTTAAGATATACACTTCACCTTCAAATTGTGTATGTGGAGTGATAGATTTTGGCTTACATAGAACCATACCTCTTTCAACATCCTCTTTTTTAGTACCACGTAATAAAACACCTACGTTGTCGCCAGCTTCACCTTGGTCCATCTCTTTTCTAAACATTTCAACACCAGTAACTGTTGTTGTTTGAGTGTCACGGATACCAACGATTTCAATAGTATCGCCAACTTTTACAAGACCTTTTTCAATTCTACCTGTAACAACTGTACCACGACCAGAAATTGAGAATACATCTTCAATTGGCATTAAGAAATCTTTATCAGTTGCACGAGCTGGAGTTGGAATATAGCTATCAACTGCATCCATAAGAGCCATAATTTTAGCTGACCACTCACCATCTGTACCAGCTTTAGCTTCTTCAAGCGCTTGAAGAGCAGAACCGCTAACGATTGGAGTATCATCACCTGGGAAATCATATTCACTTAGAAGTTCACGAATTTCCATTTCAACTAACTCTAAAAGTTCAGCATCATCAACCATATCAGCTTTGTTCATGAAAACAACGATATATGGAACACCAACTTGGCGAGATAATAGAATATGTTCACGAGTTTGTGGCATTGGGCCATCAGCTGCAGACACAACTAGGATAGCGCCGTCCATTTGAGCAGCACCAGTAATCATATTTTTAACATAGTCGGCGTGACCTGGACAGTCAACGTGTGCATAGTGGCGTGTTTCTGTTTCATATTCAACGTGTGCTGTATTAATTGTAATACCACGCTGTCTTTCTTCTGGCGCATTGTCAATTTCGCCAACACCCTTCTGTGCGTCTGCACCAACACCATAGAAGTGTACAATAGCCGCTGTCAATGTTGTTTTACCATGGTCAACGTGACCAATTGTACCAATATTGACGTGTGGTTTGCTTCTTA
>NZ_JAGCNF010000006.1 GCF_017646085.1 Campylobacter sp.
ATGTAATCTTTTATCTACCTCAAGCGCCATCTCTAGACTCTCGCAACTTTGCCATAAAGTAGGGCGAAGCGATATAAGTTGATTTATTTTATTGCTTTGTAGACGGCCTATAAAGTGCCATTTGATATCTAAATTTGATAAAATTTCACTCTTTCTCTTTAGCTCTTGGACTCTATTTTCACCAAATTCTCTTAAACCTTGATTATATAGTGCTATTACCTCATTTTCGGTTACATTTTTACTTACAGCTATTAATCTTGCTTTGTTATCAATATCTTTTAAAATATTATCTAAATTCATCTATTCTCCTGCTAATCTAATTATATCATTTACAACGGTAAACGCCATTAAGGTAAAAAGTAGAGCCATAGAAGCATAGCTAAGCCCTATAAATATACGCTCATTTACTGGTTTATGAAATACCATCTCATAAATATTAAATAATATATGCCCACCATCGAGTACTGGCAGTGGAAGAAGATTTAAAATTCCTAAATTTACAGATATAAGAGCTACAATGATTAAAAGCACAGATAGGCTAATTTGACTAGCTTTAGTAGTAATATCAGCCATTGCCACTATCCCGCCCATCTCTTGGATCGGCACTATTCCAGTGATTAGTTTTTCTAATCCTTTATATATGAGTTTTGAAGCTTCTAAAGTCTCATTATAGGCAAATTTAAGGCTATCAAAACCGGTATTATATATAGTTATAGTCTCTCCACTTGGAGTTATTCCAATAAGTGGCGTCTTTATGGTCTCACCAAAGATATTTTTACTCTGGCCGATTTTTGGTGTTAGAGTTATACTAATCTCTTTTCCATCACGTAATATTAATATATTAGTAGGTTTTGTTGAAATATGCTTTTTAATATCATCCCACTCTTTAATTTTGACTCCATCTATGGCTAGGATTTTATCATTTTTTTGAATTTGAGCATTTAGCGCAGCCGAATCTGGCAAAGTAGCGCCTACAACTGGAGCTAATCTCTCTACACCTATAAATCCAATTATTATATACAAAATAAATGCTAATAAGATATTAAAAAAAGGCCCAGCAAAAAGGATAATAATTCGCTTAAATGGGTTTAGAGTATTGTAGCTATCACTATCATAATTTTTATGGCGTGGGTCTGTATCATCTTGACCTTTTAATTGCACATATCCACCAAGTGGAATTGCACTTATGCAGTAGATTGTATTGCCAAATTTTTTGCTATAAATTTTTTCTCCAAAACCAATGCTAAAGGTTTTAACAAAAACACCAAAATATTTAGCAGCTAAAAAATGGCCAAGCTCATGAAAAAATATTAAAAACGATAAAGCTAGTATGGTTATACCAAAGTGCACTCCCCAGTACCAAAAGCTAGCAACTAAAAGCGCTAAGACAAATATTAAACTTCTCAAAATTTATCCTTATAAAAAATTGCACAAGTATAACAAAAAATATATAATAAGCTATAATTATAAAGATAATTTTATTAAAATTTGAGTAGAATAATCCTTTTAAATAAATTCTTTAAGGTGTAAAAATGTATGTAGCTCCAAGTATTTTATCGGCTGATTTTGGTTCAATAGCTAAGGAAGTAAAAGATGTATGTGATGCTGGGGCTGACTTGATACATGTAGATGTAATGGATGGTCATTTTGTGCCAAATTTGACAATTGGCCCTTTGGTTGTCGAGGCTGTAGCAAAGGCATCTACAAAACCACTTGATATTCATTTAATGGTAGAAAATGTTCCATTTTTTGTTGATCTATTTTTACCGTTAAAGCCTAAATTTATCAGCTTTCATATTGAAGAAGAAAAGCATCCGCTAAGACTAATTGACCATATTCGTAAAAATGGAGTAAGTCCAGCCATTGTATTAAATCCTCATACTCCAGTAAGCTCTTTGGAGTATATTATAAATGAGGTTGATATGGTTCTTTTAATGAGCGTAAATCCAGGATTTGGCGGGCAAAAGTTTATCTCATCAGTGCTACCAAAAGCGATGCAATTAAGAGAGTTGATAGAATCAAGAAATGCTAAATGTATGATAGAGGTAGATGGTGGAGTAAATGGGTTAAATGTATCTGATTTGGATGCAGCCGGAGTGGATATTGTAGTAGCTGGAAGTTTTATTTTTGGTAGTAATGACTATGCTCAAGCTATAAAAGCATTAAAAATTTAACTAAAAGAGCAAATTTGAAAAATAAATTAGATAATTTTATAAATTTACTAGCAAAAAGCAGCCTAAATTATCACGATTTTTTACAAAAGGCTAGTGATATAGAGGAGTTAACCGATATTATAGAACCAAAAAATTTGGCTGGTTGGCGACTTTTGGGGCTTGAACTAGAGCGATCTCAAAATGGCAAGATAATGATGCCAACAAGATTTAGGGATTTTAATGAGCAAGTTTTTTGTATTGTTGATATCGAGACAAGCGGTGGAATAAATAGCGGTCAAATTATTGAGATTGGCGCAGTAAAGATTCAAGGTGGCAAGGAGATTGGCAGATTTGAGACCTTGGTATGGGCTAGCGAAGTTCCACAAAATATTAGTGAATTAACTGGGATTTATCAGTTTGATTTAATTGGGGCACCAAGGCTAGCAAATGCTTTGGAGAAATTTCGGCTATTTTTAGGTGATGCTGTTTTTGTGGCACATAATGTAAATTTTGATTATGAATTTATTAGTCTTAGTCTTGCTAAACAAGGATTTGGAATGCTTTTAAATCGTAAAATTTGCACAATTGATCTAGCTAGAAGAACAATTGAATCACATAGATATGGACTGGGAGCTTTAAAGCAAATTTTAGGCATTGATAACGCTCATCATAGAGCATTAAATGATGCTATTGCTGCTTGTGAAATATTTAAAGAATGCATAAAGCGACTACCGTGGCATATTCAAAGCGTAGAGGATTTAATACTATTTAGCAAGACAGCAAAAACATTAAGAGTGCCAAAGATGAGCGAACAAGTAAATTTAGCTAAGCAAATTTGAGGAGGTGATGGTGAGAGCAGTTATTATTTTTATTTTAACTCTATTATTTGGTGGATGTAGTACTATTATTCAAGAACCAAAAAGTATAGATATTGATAATCAAGGATTATATAAAAGCTATTTAAATCATTATGATTATACTCTAAATTTAAGCCAATATATCGGCAAAGTGGCTTTTGACTGCTCAGCGCTAATTGTGATAATAAATCAAAAAAATAATAATATCTACGAATTTGATAATCTAAGTAAATTTTATGATAGAGATGGTAGAAGATCACAAGCGATGTATAATCTATATGGGAGTAAAAATAGGCTATATTATAGCAATCCAAAGCCTGGTGATTTGATATTTTTTAACAACACAACTCATGTTACACGAAATAAAAGCAGTCATAAAATCACACATATTGGAATAGTAACAAAGGTTAAAAGTAATGGCGGAATTGAATTTTTACATAATATAAATGGTAAGAATATTATTAGCATTATGAATTTACAACATAAAGATACTCACAAAGTAGATGGAAAAAAGATAAATGCTTATATAATTGCTAATTGTTATGAACCAAGTTGCCTGGTATCAAATAGATTTTCAGGTTTTGGTAGAGTTGATAAAAATATATATGTAAAATGAGAGTAAATTTAATAGTTACACCCGTATTGATTGAGTTAAATTGCGCTATATATGCTTTGTAGTATTTAATATATAATCCATATGAGTTTGGATTATATTTTGGTTTAAATGAGCTATTTTTTGCTGGAGCGTATTGGCAGATTTTATCATCTATGTTTATTCACGGCTCGTTTATGCATATTTTAATGAATATGGCAGTGCTTTTTCAGTTTGGCTCGATTTTAGAGCGATATTTAGGCTGGGTTAAATTTGGAATTTTATATATTATTGGTGGAGTGATAACTGGACTTTTAAGCCTTGGATATTTAGCTTTTGAGAGTGTAAATTTAGTTGGGGCTAGTGGAGCAATATCTGTATTGCTTGGATTTTTAGCTTATATAGATAGATTTAATCGTAAAGGGTTAATAATTGTTATATTATTAGTGAGCTTTGCGCCACTATTAATAGGGATTAGCGTAGCATGGTATGCGCATTTAATAGGATTTGGTGTTGGGTATTTAGCTGGATTTTTTAAGGTGTTAAAATGAGATTTTTTGATGAAATTTGGGAGTGTTTAAACTGTTCAGATTTAGAGCAGAAGTTTGATAAATTTATTCAAATTTGGAATAATTTTCAATACTATAAGATGGAACATAATAGTCCAATTTTGCCGCTTATAACTCCAAGTTATGCTAAATTCTGCGATGTAAAATCTTTAAAAGAGTTAAAGCAAAAGCATAGCACTCAAGCATTTTTACACTCTATAGCTCATATTGAGTATAGTGCGATTGATATTGCCTTGGATGCTTGTTATAGATTTAGAAATTTACCTATAGAATATTATTTTGATTGGCTTGAGGTAGCTAAAGATGAGATATATCACTTTAAGATGATAGCTAATAAAATGAGTGAATTGGGTGTAAAATATGGCGATTATGCTGTGCATGATGGTCTATTTGTAGCGCTTAAACAAACTCAAAATTCACTCATAAATCGTATGGCTGTATTGCCACGATATATGGAGGCAAATGGGCTAGATTCAAATTTATTTATGATGCAAAAGTTAATCTCTAATGGGGATAAAGATGGTATTTTAGAGATTTTAAAAGTTATCCATAAAGAGGAGATTGATCATGTTAGCAAGGGAGATAAATGGTTTAAATTTGCCTGTGAGCGTGATGGTGTAGAACATAGTAATTGGATTGATATCGTAAGAGACTATTACCCAAGAGCCTTTGAGGCTAAAAGAGCATTAGATGTAAAACATAGATTAATGGCTGGCTTTAGTCAAGATGAGATTGATAGAATGCAAAAATTTCAGGAGAATTAAATGAAAAATATATATTTTATTCGTCATGCAAAAGCTAAAAAAGTGGCTCAAAATGATTTTATTAGAGAGCTAAGCGATAAAGGAAAAGATGCTGCAAAATTGATAGCTAATAGATTAAAATCTAGTGGTATTATGCCGCAGATGATAATATCATCACCAGCAAATCGTACAGCCAAAACAGCTAAAATCATTGCTAAAGAGCTTGGTTTTACTAAAGAGATTGCATTTGAAGAATCTCTTTATGAGGCAAATATACAAGATTATCTAAGTATCATTTCTAAGATTAGCGCTGAGATTAATACAGTTTTTATTGTAGGGCATAATGAAACAATTACGCAAATTTGCGAACTATTAAGCGATAGTCACATCGGAAATATTCCTAAAGGTGGAGTTTTTGGGATTGAATTTGATGTGAGTGAATTTGGACAAATTTCAGCTGGAACGGGCAAAGTGTTACTATTTGACTATCCAAAAAAGGTAGTTGAAGCTTAAATTTAGATAAATTATAAAATTTATCTATAGTTTAATGGTTGAATTTAGTTAAAAATTGATAAAATAAGCAAAATTTTAAATAAAGGAAATAAATGGCAGATATAATCTATACTTACACAGATGAGGCGCCAGCATTGGCTACATTTTCACTTTTACCAGTTATTAAAGAATTTTTAGGTCGTGCTGGAATTAGCATTGATACTATGGATATCTCACTAGCTGGTAGGATTTTGGCAAACTTTCCTGAGAATCTAAAAGATGACCAAAAAGTTCCAAATTACCTAGAAATCTTGGGTGAAATGACTAAAGAAAAAACAGCAAATATCATCAAACTTCCAAATATTTCAGCTTCTCTTCCTCAATTAAATGCAGCTATTGCTGAGTTGCAATCAAAGGGTTTTGATGTACCTAATTATCCAGAAAACCCAGCTAATGATAAAGAAGCTGATATAAAAGCAAGGTATGCTAAAGTTTTAGGAAGCGCTGTAAATCCTGTTTTAAGAGAAGGCAATAGCGATAGAAGATGCGCTGGTGCAGTTAAAGCTTATGCAAAGGAATTCCCACATAAAAATGGAGCATGGGATAGTAGTATTAAAACAAGAGTTGCTTATATGGATAGAGTTGATTTCTATGGTAATGAAAAATAATTAATAGTAAAAGACTAGAGTTAATTTAAAATCGAATTTAACGATAAAAATGGCAATACAAAAGTACTAAAAGATGGTATAAAAGCTGCTAGTGGTGATGTAGTTAGTGCTACATTTATGAGTGCTGCAAAACTAGATAAATTTATTGCTAAAACAATTCAAGAGGCTAAAGATGAATCTCTTTTATATTCAGTGCATTTAAAAGCCACGATGATGAAAGTTAGCGATCCAGTTATGTTTGGCCACTTTGTTAAAGTATTCTTTGCAGAAATTTTTGAAGAATTTGGTAGTGAGCTAAATGCAGCCGGAGTAGTAACAAATAACGGCTTAAAAGATCTATTTGCTAAAATAGAAAACCTGCCTATAAAAGATAAGATTATAGCAAAATATAATGAAATTTTAGATAAAAATCCAGATTTAGCAATGGTAGATAGCGATAAGGGTATTACAAACCTGCATGTACCAAGCGATGTAATTATCGATGCTTCTATGCCTGCTATGATTAGAAATAGTGGTAAAATGTGGAATAAAGATGGAAAAACAGCTGATACTTTAGCAGTTATTCCTGATCGTACATATGCAACTATATACGAAGCTACTATAGATGATTTAAAAGCAAATGGCGCACTAAATCCAGCAACTATTGGTAGTGTTTCAAATGTCGGCCTAATGGCTAAAAAAGCTGAAGAGTATGGTAGTCATGATAAGACATTTATAGCTAGTGAGGCTGGTAAAATTACAGTTAGCAGTAGTGCTGGTCAAAAGATGGAATTTGATGTTGAAGCTGGTGATATATTTAGAGCAATGCAAGCAAAAAGCGAAGCTATCAAAGATTGGATTAAGCTAGCAATAAATAGAGCTAATGCTACAAAATCAACTGCAATTTTCTGGCTTGATAGTGCTAGAGCTCACGATGCTAGTATGATCGAAATAGTAAATTCAGAGCTTAAAAATTATGATTTAAGCGGTTTAGATATTAGTATCGCAGCACCAACAGAGGCAATTAAAAAATCAATCTCTATAATTAGAACCGGCAAAGATGCAATTAGCGTAACTGGCAATGTATTAAGAGATTATTTAACGGATCTATTCCCAATTTTAGAACTTGGAACAAGTGCAAAAATGTTATCAATTGTTCCTCTATTAAATGGTGGTGGTCTATTTGAGACTGGTGCTGGTGGTAGCGCTCCTAAAATTGCTCAACAATTAATAGAAGAAAACCATCTTCGCTGGGATAGTTTAGGTGAGTTTTTAGCACTTGGTGCAAGCCTTGAACACCTAGCAAATATAAGCGGCAAAAAAGAGGCTGCAATCCTAGCTGATACATTAGATAAAGCAATTGTAAGCTATCTTAAAAACGATAACTCACCACGCAAAAATGTAGGTGAAAATGATAACCGTGGTAGCCATTTCTATTTAGCATTATACTGGGCTGATGAGTTGGCAAAAAGTGAATTATCAGCTAAATTTAGCGGTATAGCAGCAGCTTTAAATGAGAATAAATCTATAATTACAGATGAGTTAAATGGTTCTCAAGGAAATAGTGTAGATGTAGGTGGATATTATATTTTTGATGATGCTAAAGTCTCAGCTGTTATGAGACCAAGTGCAATTTATAATCAATCTCTTAAGAAATAGTTGTGAAAATCGCAATAATAGGCGCTGGAAATGTGGGGGCTAGTATAGCTAGCCTACTACTTTCTAGACAGATGTGTGATAATATTGCATTAATTGATATCAATTCAAATTTGGCCCAGGCTAAAGCAATAGATCTATCTCAAATGGCAATTGCATTATCTCAAAGTGCTAAGGTAGTTGGTGGAGATAACTATGAGCTTTTAAAGGATTTTGATATAGTCATAATCACAGCTGGAGTAGCTAGAAAAGATGGGCAAAGTAGATCTGAGCTTGCTAAAATAAATGCCAGCATAGTTGCGGATTCATCAAAAAAAATAGCTAAATTTGCTCCTAATTCAACTATAATAGTAGTAACAAATCCACTTGATATAATGGTATATGTCGCCTATAAGTCAAGTGGATTTAATAAAAGAAAAATTATAGGAATGGCTGGCGAGCTAGATAGTGCTAGGCTGAAATTTGCTCTACAAAATTACCTAAATAAAGATATGAAAAACTCAAAATCTTGCGTAATTGGTATGCATAATGATAATATGATATGCTTAAGTAGTGAAAATTTAAGTAGCAATGAGTTTGAAAATATCAAATATCAAACTATAAATGGCGGAGCTTTAATAGTAAAATTGATGAATACATCTGCGTTTTATGCTCCAGCTGCTGGTGTGATAAATATCTGCCAAGCATTGATATATGGTGATTTAAAGCCACTTAGCTGTTCGGTTTTAGATGATAATTTAGTAGCATTTAGTCGTTTAGTAAAAATTGATAAAAATGGTGTAAAAGAGTTATTAGAGTTAAATTTAGAGCAAAAAGATAGAGAAATTTTAGATAAAAGTATAGATGAATTTATAATTAATATAAATAATCTTAATCTAAATGGGGTTTAATTTTAACTTTAGCTAAAGTTATAATTTTAGTTTTTTTATTTATCTATTTTATTAACTTTTTTAAGATAAAGTTGCACAAAAAGTTTTAGTTATAATTTTGCATTTAGCGAAATTTTGGTGTTTATTTGCTTGATTTACAAGCAGCTTAGTCGCTACAATTGTAGCTTGGAATTTTATTTAAGTTAGACTTAAATTTAATAGGAGATAGTAATGATAGAACAACCGCTTAATATAGCAGTTTGGGTTGATGAGAGTAGGTGTAAGGCTTGCGATATTTGTGTAAGTTATTGTCCTGCTGGTGTTTTGAATATGAAAGAAGATATCCATGCTATTCAAGGAATGATGATTGAAGTTAGCCATCCTGAGGCATGCATCGGCTGTAGGGATTGTGAGCTTCATTGTCCTGATTTTGCTATTTATGTGGCTGAAAAAGGGTTTAAATTTGCAAAGCTTAGCCCTGAAGCAAAAGAGAGAGCAGCCGCAATTAAGGCAAATCATTTTAGGAAAGTTAATTAAGGATATCAAATGAGAGAGTTAATAACAACAGGAAATGCTTTAGCAGCAAAAGCAGCTATTGAGTGTGGCTGTAATTTTTTTGGCGGTTATCCTATTACCCCATCAAGCGAAATTGCACATGAATTAAGTGTGATGCTACCAAAAAATGGTGGTAACTTTATACAAATGGAAGATGAAATTGCTGGTATTTCAGTAGCTCTTGGTGCTAGTATGAGTGGTGCAAAAGCTATGACTGCAAGTTCTGGACCTGGTATTTCACTAAAGGCTGAACAAATTGGTCTTGGATTTATCGCTGAAATTCCATTAGTTATTGCAAATGTAATGCGTGGTGGTCCTTCTACTGGTCTTCCAACTCGTGTAGCTCAAGGTGATGTATTGCAAGCTAAAAGCCCAAGTCATGGTGATTTTTGTTCTATCGCAGTAGCTCCAGGAAATCTAGATGAAATTTACACTGAAACTGTAAGAGTATTTAATCTAGCAAATAGATTTAGTACGCCAGTATTTCTACTACTTGATGAGACTATTGGTCATATGCAAGGTAAAGCAGTCATTCCAGAGGTAAATGATTTAGTTATCGAACCAAGACGTGAATTTACTGGAGATCCAGCCGAGTATAATCCATATGAAGCCAAAGAGGACGAACCAGCAACTCTAAATCCATTCTTTAAAGGCTATCGCTATCATATTACCGGTCTTCATCATGGTCCTACTGGTTTTCCAACTGAAGATGGTAAAATTGTAGATTATAATATTAAAAGATTATTTAATAAAATTCATGCTCATTTAGATGAAGTTATCAAATTTGAAGAGTATAAGCTAGATGATGCTGATGTATGTATAATCTGTTATGGTAGCGTAAGTTTGGCAGCCAAAGAAGCAGTTGATAAATTAAGAGCTGAAGGAATTAAAGCTGGTATCTTTAGACCTATTACGCTATGGCCAAGCCCAGAAGCTAAAATAAAAGAGATCTGTGCTAAATTTAAAAATATTCTAGTAACTGAGCTAAATATGGGTCAATATCTAGGTGAGATACAAAGATGCTCTTTAAGAGATGATTTTAAAACACTATTAAAAGCAAATGGTAGGCCAATTAGCCCAAGCGAAATTATTAGCAAAGTTAAGGAGTTTTAATTATGGCTTTTAATTATGATAATTATTTAAGAACAAGTAAAATGCCAACACTTTGGTGCTGGGGTTGCGGTGATGGCGTAATTTTAAAAAGTGTTATCCGTGCTATAGACGCAATGGGTTGGAATATGGATGATGTTTGCGTAGTAAGCGGTATTGGATGTAGTGGACGCTTCTCAAGCTATGTAAATTGTAATACAGTGCACACAACTCACGGTCGTGCAATAGCATATGCTACAGGTATTAAATTAGCAAATCCAGAAAAACATGTTATCGTAGTAACTGGAGATGGAGATGGTTTAGCAATTGGTGGAAACCATACAATTCATGGATGTCGTAGAAATATAGATATTAACCATATTTTAATTAATAACTTTATCTATGGTCTTACAAATTCACAAACAAGCCCTACGACTCCACAAGGTTTTTGGACTGTGACAGCTCAGTGGGGTAATATTGATCCAAACTTTGATGCTGCTAAACTAGCAACTGCTGCTGGCGCAACATTTGTTGGACGTGAGACAGTTATCAATCCTACAAGAATAGAAAAAATGTTAATTGAAGGTTTTAAACACGAAGGTTATAGCTTCTTTGATATTTTCTCAAACTGTCATATAAATTTGGGTAGAAAAAATAAAATGGGTGAAGCTACTCAAATGGTTAAATGGATAGATGATAGAACTGTATCTAAAGCTAAATTTGATACTCTTAGCGATGAAGAGAAAAAAGGTAAATTCCCTACAGGTATATTATTTAAAGATGAAAATCGCATAGAGTACTGCAAAGCATATGCTAAAGTAAAAGAAGCAGCTCAAAACAAGACAAAAGTCAACTTTGAGGAGATAATATGAGTTTAGCAGAGTTAAGATTTGTTGGTGTTGGTGGTCAAGGCGTTATCTTAGCTGGTGAGATTTTATCAGCAGCTAAGATTGAGGCTGGTGGATATGGTGTAAAAGCATCTACATATACATCTCAAGTTCGTGGTGGTCCAACTAAAGTTGATATCATCTTAAGTGACGAAGAGATTAAATATCCATATGCAAATGAAGGCGAAATTTGCTTTATGCTTGCAACTGCTCAAAATAGCTACGATACCTTTAAAGAAGGTGTAAAAGATGGCGGTATCATCGTAGTTGAGCCAAATTTAGTTAAACCTAGCGAGGAGGATAAAAAACGTTGGAAAATCTATGAGATTCCAATTATTTCAATCGCTAAAGATGAAGTAGGTAATGTAATTACTCAAAGCGTTGTAGCCCTTGGTGTAGCTGTTAAATTTACAGGCGTTATGGATGAAGAGATAGTAAGAAATAAAATGCTAAGCTCAGTTCCAGATAAGGTAAAAGAAGCAAATAATAAAGCTTATGACCTAGGGCTTGCGTACGCTGCTAAGTGTATGCAATAACTTATAATACCAAAGCCGATATTGGCTTTGGTTCCCATTTTATCACTATAATTAAGCAAAATTTAGATTTTAATTTGATATAATTGCCGTTTTTAAATTTAAATATTAAAGGGTAAAAATGTCAAAAGTTGGTGTAGTATATGGAACAAATGCTGGTGACACAAAAGTTGTTGCTGAGTATATAGCAAAAAATTTTGATAGTGAAATAATCGATGCCAAAGAACTTACGCTTGAATTTTTAAATCAGTATGATAAATTAATCTTTGCAGCCTCTACACACGGTCATGGCGACCTTCAAAGAGATTTTAAAGCTAAATTAGACATTATAGGTGAAGCTGAATTTGGTGGTAAAACTTTAGCGCTAGTAGGTGTAGGTGGACAGGTTAAGCATCCTACGACATTTCTTGATGGTTTAGTGGAATTTTTACCGCTTATTCGTGGTGCTAAACTTGTAGGCTCAACTGATATTGATGGATATGTATTTAAAAATTCATTATCACTTATAAATGGTAAATTTATTGGTCTTGCAATTGATTATAAAAATGATAAAGATTGGCAGGCTAGAGCCGATAGATGGATTGAATCTATCAAATCTGAATTCTAAGTCTTATAAAGCTCAAAGCTAGCAATGGAAGCTTTTTTATTTGCAGAATATATCGGTATAGCATCAGCATCTTTGAGCGGATTTTTATTTGGGATACGCAGAGGATGCGACTGGTTAGGCGTATTTTTAGCAGCATTTTTAACTGCACTTGGTGGAGGCCTGATCCGTGATATGATCGTGGGTCGCCCTGCATATTCCTTCACACATTATATTCCTATTTGTATTGTTTTAGCTGTTATAATTTTGGCATTTTTACTTAAATTTCACGAAAAAGAACGAAATAACTTAGATAAAAAATTTATCTTTATTATGACTGATGCTGTAGATGTGGTGAGCTTTTCTATTGTTGGAGCAATTGTTTCACTTGAGTTTGGCTTAAATATCTTTGGTGTTATTATGGTGGCGTTTTTTAATGGTGTTGGTGGCGGAATTATGCGTGATGTGCTATTAAATGAGGTTCCGTGGTTTTTAAAAACTGGATTATATGGTACGATTAGTATGGGTGTTGGAGCGATTTATTATCTAATGCATCTAGCAGGACTAACTAATATTTATTGTATTTTTGTGTTATTTACATTTGGTGTTGCATGGCGGCTTGTAGCATACTATAGAAATTGGAATTTGCCGCAAATTCACTATAAGGATTAATTTATGCTAATGAATAACTATTCTAGAGCCGATGTGGGCTTTGTGCGTGGAGATGGTGCTATTTTATGGGATGATAATGGTAAAGATTATATAGATTTTGCTAGCGGTATTGGAGTTTGCTCCTTAGGGCATTCTCATAAAAGTATTACTAAAGTGATTGCTAAGCAGGTTAAAACCTTGCTTCATACATCAAATTTATATAATATTGCTCCACAAACTCGCTTAGCTAATAAGATTTCAAATTTACTCGGTGGCGAGTATGAACTATTTTTTGCAAATAGTGGCGCTGAGGCTAATGAGTGTGCTATAAAATTAGCTAGAAAATATGGCTATAGTAATGGTAAAAAAAGCGAAATTATCAGCTTAAAAAACTCATTTCACGGTAGAACAATTGCTACGCTAGCTATGACTGGACAGGATAAATTTCACCCAGATGATTTTGGTCCGTATCCTAATGGATTTAAATTTTATGATACTATTGATGATATTATTGCAAATTTAGATGAAAATACTGCTGCAGTTATCATCGAGCTAGTTCAAGGCGAAGGCGGGATAAATCCACTTGATAAAGAAAAAGTTCAAGAGTTAGCTAGGGTTTTAAGTGAGCGTGATATCTTATTGATCACCGATGAAGTTCAGTGTGGAGTTTATCGAACAGGAGAATTTGTTACAGCTAAAATTTATGAAATTGAGCCAGATATCATCACTTTTGCTAAAGGTCTGGGAAATGGAGTGCCAATTGGTGCATGCGCATCTAAAAAAGCGATTTTTACTCCAGGTGATCATGGTAGTACATTTGGTGGCGGATTTTTAGTTACAAGTGTAGCTGAGTGCGTCCTAAGCGAGTTAGAGACGCTAAAGAGTAGCGGAAAACTAAATAAAACTATAGCTAAATTTGAAAAAAATTTAGAGAAATTAGTCAGTAAAAATAGTGATATTTTTGAAAAAAGAGTTGGCATTGGTCTTATGCAAGGTATAGTAGTAAAAGATGTTGAATTTCTAGCTAAAATAGTGACTAAAGCACTAGAGTGTGGGCTGTTAGTTTTAAGATCTGGTAAGGATACATTAAGATTTTTACCTCCTTTAAATTTAAGTAAAAAAGAGCTAAAAGAGGGCTTTATAAGACTAAATTTAGCTATAAATAAGGCTAAAAAATGAGGCTAATCACCTATAAAAAAGATGAAAGCATAAAGCTTGGTATATTAAGTGCAAATAACTGCATAATTGATATTAGTTATGCTGGAATAAATAAAAAGGATATGAACGAATTAATCACCACACTAAGTCAAGATGAACGCCAAATTTTAGAAGACCTTAGTACAAAAACAGGCGGTGAACCATATAACAGTGTAGAGATTTTAGCACCAATATTATCGCCTCTTCAAGATATTATTTGTCTTGGAATTAACTATATGGAACACGCCAAAGAGTCTTATAGGTTTAAAAAGATTGAATTTGATGGCAAAAGAGAATTTCCTGTATATTTTGGCAAACGAGCAAATTATATTTTAGGTGATGGGGCAATATTCCCAAGTCATAGTCATATTACACAAACTTTAGATTATGAGGTTGAGTTGGCGCTAATAATTGGCAAAGACGCAACTAATGTAGCGCAAAATAGGGCGCTAGAATATGTTTTTGGGTATACAATTTTAAATGATATTAGTTCAAGAGATATTCAAAATCGTTATAAACAATGGTATTATGGCAAGAGCTTAGATGGTTCGACATTGATGGGGCCATGGATTGAGACTAATCTAGATATATCAAATTTAAAAATAGCTTCTAGAGTTAATGGGGAATTGCGTCAAAATGCAAATACTGCTGATATGATTTTTGATGCAGCATATGTAATAAGCGATTTAAGTGCTGGAATGACACTAAAAGCTGGAACGATAATTTCTTTAGGTACACCAAGTGGTGTTGGAATGGGCTTTACTCCACCAAAATATCTCAAAAAAGATGATATTGTAGAGTGCGAAATCGAAGGGATTGGTGTATTAAAAAACATAGTCGGCAAGTAAGCAGTAGGGATATTTAAGCAAATTTAAAATATAATACAGAAAAAAAGGAGAAAAAATGGCAGCATCAGATGAAGATGTAAAAAATGAAGGCAAAAAAAGTCCAGTGGTACTAATAGCGATTATAGGTGTAGTGGTCTTTTTACTTATAATTGGGGTAATTGTTGCAATGCTTTTGATGGGCGGAGGAGATGATAAACAAGTATCTCAAGCAGCTAATACACCAGCATCACATATGGCCCCAAAACAGAGGTCAAATGACTTTTTTAACATCGGCCCTATGTACCCAATGGATCAGTATGTAGTAAATTTACTTAGCGAGAGTGGTACAAGATATCTAAAAACTACTATGAATTTGGAGTTAAGTGAACAGACCCTAAGTCCAGAAATAGATAAAAAACAAGCACTAATTAGGGATATAATCATTAGAACTCTTTCGGCTAAAACTTATGAAGATGTAAGCACAGCTAAAGGTAAAGAGCGTCTAAAAGATGAGTTAGTTACCAGAATTAACGAAGTTTTAAGAGATGGCTATATCAAAAATGTATTTTTTACTGACTTTATTGTACAATGATAGGTATTGATATTATAAGTATTGATAGGATCGCTGCAGCCAAGGCCAGGCACGGCGATCTATTTTTGCGTAAATTTTTAAATGATAGCGAGATTGAACTTGCTAAAAATAATGCTACTTTAGCTGGTTTTTGGGCTGCTAAAGAGGCTATTAGTAAAGCGCTTGGTTGTGGTATCGGAGCTGAATTTGGATTTGGTGATGCTACAATTTATAAAGATAATAAAGGTGCGCCAAAGATCAAATTTAATACAAAAATACTTTATAAATTTAATGTTAAAAATACTTCTCTTAGTATAACTCACGATGGTGGATTTGCAATTGCTGCAGTGATAATTGAGCGATATTAAGCCATATAATTTGTAATATTAAATAATTCAAATTAAATTTTAAATCCATATTTTATTAAATTAAAATCTGAAAATATATAATAATACAATTACCAAAATCAATATTTGCTTAATAAAATTCAAATTGATTAGTTTACTAAAAAATTTAAATTTATAAATATAATTGATATAAAAATAGATTAGCGATTCATTTTAACGTTATTTGGAATATTTTTAGCAAAATCAAACTATGAGTTTTTGTTTTTC
>NZ_JAGCNF010000049.1 GCF_017646085.1 Campylobacter sp.
ACCAAGTGCTGGAATAACAATGACTACTGTAATTGCTTCAATTTTAAGCGATACGCCAATCTATAGTGATGTAGCAATGACTGGTGAGATTACGCTAAGTGGCAAGGTGTTACCAATTGGCGGCTTAAAAGAAAAACTAATTGCTGCATATAAAGCTGGAGTAAAAAAAGCAATAATACCGCTTAAAAATTATGACCGAGACTTAAAAGATATCCCACAACAAGTAAGAGATAATATGGAGATAATTGGCGTTGAAGATATTACTGAAGTTTTAAAAGTTGCTTTAGTCAAATAAATATTGCTTATACGAAGTTAAGCATGTAAAGCATAAATATAATAAAAAGTCAGTGGTTTTTGGTTGGCTAATTATCAAGGATAGTATTAAACTATTTTAAGAGCCATTTTAGGCTCTTAAAACTAATATGCTAGCTATGATTTATAATGATAATTTAATATATTTTATTAGCCTTTAATTAAATTTAATGTAGAATTATCCTTATTTAAAGGGGATTTTTTGAGATTTTTGGGTCTATTATTTTTGATATTTACAAGTAGTTTTGGCGCTGAGAGTGTTACAGTACCAACGATGAACCTTAGTCTAAGTGCGCCAGATACACCACAGCAACTAGTCACTAGTTTAAATGTCCTTGTAGTATTGACGCTTCTTGCGCTTGCACCGTCGCTAATATTTGTAATGACGAGTTTTTTACGTTTAGTAATTGTTTTTTCATTTTTGCGACAGGCAATGGGTACACAGCAAATGCCACCTACAAATGTACTGATCTCACTAGCACTTATTTTGACTTTTTTTATTATGGAACCAGTGGCTAAACAAAGTTATGAACAAGGTATAAAGCCATATTTAGATGAACAAATTAGCTATCAAGAAGCCTTTGAGCGTGGGTCAAAGCCATTTAAGGAATTTATGATTCGCAACACTAGAGAGAAAGATTTGGCTCTATTTTATAGGATTCGTGAGCTGCCAAATCCTACTACTATAGATGATGTGCCTTTTACCATTGCAGCGCCAGCATTTATTATTAGTGAGTTAAAGACGGCTTTTGAGATAGGATTTTTGCTATATTTGCCATTTTTGGTGATTGATATGGTAGTTAGCTCAGTGTTAATGGCTATGGGTATGATGATGTTACCACCAGTTATGATATCATTGCCGTTTAAACTTTTAATTTTTGTTCTTGTAGATGGGTGGAATTTGCTTGTAGGAAATTTGGTCGCAAGCTTTAAATAAGACCTGGCTAAATTTAGCTAGGTCTTATATACTCTTAAGATTTTTTAATAGTTTGTAGGTAATTTTATAGATTTTTGCGTTTATGGATATAGATATAGATTGCAGTAATTAAGGCTACTGCTATAAGTAAGTAGATAGTTATTTGTCCTAAATACTCTTTGATTAGTTCTTTTTGATCGCCAATATAGTAACCTATAGCCAGCAAAATTGCAACCCAAATTCCAGCACCAAGTGTAGTATATAAGCTAAAAGTAAAAATATTCATCTTTGCAAGTCCAGCTGGTAGGCTAATATATTGCCTAATGCCTGGAATTAAGCGACAATTAAACGTAGAAATTTCGCCATAACGGTTAAAAAAACTTTCAAATTTAGCCATTTTTTCATCGGTAATTCCTACATATTTACCATATTTTGCTACAAATGGTCTGCCCAAAAAGTAGCATAAATAGTAATTAAATAGCGCTCCAGCTAGACTTCCAAACGCTCCAGCAGCAAATGCCATATATAAATTCATCTGTCCTGTATAAACTAAATATCCAGCTGGAATCATTACCACTTCGCTAGGAAAAGGAAAAAAGCTACTCTCTAAAGCCATTAATAAAAATATCCCTAAATATCCCCAATTAGCTACTAAATCAACCAAATAAGTTACAATATTTTCTAACATTTTTAGCCTTATTTATTCAAATTATCTTCTAGTAGAGCTTGCATTTTTTCTCTAGTATTTTCTAGCCACTTCTCATCACTTGTATCTACAATATCCATATAAATAATCTTAATAGTACCAGAATTTACGCTTATACTCTTACTATCAATAATCTTTCTAGAGCCAATTATTAGCACGGGCTGAACTATTAAATTTAACTTATTAGCTATGATATTTGCACCATTTTTAAATTTTAAAATTTTGTCGCCAGTACTACGAGTGCCTTCTGGAAATATCGCTATTACTCTGCCTTGAGATACTCTTTCTTTTGCTAGTTTTATTATTTTTGGTAGAGATCTTGGATCTTTGCGATCTATTGATATCATTTTTGGTACCCGAATGATATTTCCAAAAAATGGTAAATCCTCTATCTCTTTTTTAGCAATCCAGCAGATATTAGCCGGATGAATTTCTTCAAGTGCCATTATATCTAGCATACTTTGATGGTTGGCTATTATCATATTTGCACGTGGGTCTGGGCTACCTATTACATCAATTTTATAACCAATTAGCCATCTTTGCATTTTTGTCCATTTTCGCCTTATCCATAGATTGCTAGATGGTGCAATAAAAAATATCAGCACCACGATAATTACACTTATGGTGATTTCTATGGCGTAAAGCCAACTTTTTATCTTATTTAATATTTTCATTTTCTACCCAGCCTATAGTTTCATTTTGTAGGATAATTTTGGTGAAATTTTCATTTTTGGTAATAATTTTGACATTTTGCTCTTTAGCTGCAATAGCAAAAATAGTTGAATTTGGCATAGGCAAGATTCTTATTTTACTATTTGCTTTAAGTTTTGCTTCGCTAAAAGGTTTATTATCATAGATTGCGTAAGCTATAAATGCTACTGCAATAATAAAGGAGTAGTAACTCTTTTTCCAGATAAAAAGTAGTAAAAATAATATAATTGCAATATAAATACTAAGCTCTTTATATAGTCGAAACTCACCCTCTTTAGGATTAAGTGGTACTTGAGTACTTAAATCATTATCTTGTACTTTTATATCTAAATTTAACTCTTTAAAAATATTTTGAGTGTAATCGTAGTAACTAAAGTTTATATTAGTTTTATTATTATCACTTATTATAAAATAAATTCCAGTTTGATTTTTATAGTCGCCTTTTAGGCTATCAAAACCTTGTTTTTCAAACTCTCCTGGTATTTGAAATAGGCTTAAATTTCCATTTTTACTTGCTAGTTCTATGGTAGTTAAATTTGAGTATTCATTAAATTTTGAGCTTTTTACCATATTTATCTCTAAATTTTCTCCGACAAAATTGGCAAAATCGGTTCGTAATTGAATATTTTTAATCTTTGGAAGATCTGGCTTTATTGTTTTATTTTGAAAAAAAATTCCATTTCTTTTTAGCGTGAGCGTTAGAGCATCAATATTGGATTGAGCGCTACTAGCTATTAGATGGATTGTAGTTTCGTAGATTCCAGCGGATTTTTTTTTCCATAGTGGCTTTGGATTTAGCCAAGTTATATCAGTAGAGTGCATAGTAAGATTCATATCAAAATCTAGAACTTTATCTGTATTAGCAGTTAAATTTAAGGTAAAAGGCTGATAGATATATATTGATTTTTCTTTTACTTGGCTTGTGAGAACTAGCTCGACTGGATCAATATTTTGATAGATTAACGATGGATCAATATCCATAATCTCATCAGTATCAGCTATACCTTGCATCTGCTCATCAGTGATGCGTTGTCCAAATGGCGTAGGCTCGCTAAAACCTACGCTAATGAGCAAAATAAGTGCAAAAATAGCCCTTAGCAAAGAAATCCTTTAAGCATTTTAGCTCCATCAGTGCTACCCAAAATACTCTCTACAGCTCTTTCTGGATGAGGCATTAGGCCAAATATATTTTTATCTTTATTGCAAATTCCAGCTATATTATCTACTGAACCATTTACGCTAATCTCATTGCCATCTTTATCGCAGTATTTTAGCAATACACAATCATCATCATACAGCTTTTTAATTGTATCACTATCTGCATAATAGTTGCCTTCACCATGAGCTAAAGGGATATCTATTAAATCAGAATTATTGAAATTTGATAAAAATTTATTATTATTAGATATCACTTTTAGATGGTTAAATTTGCTTATAAAGCTCATATTTTCATTTCTTCTCATTGCACCAGGTAAAAGCCCGCTCTCTAAAAGCATCTGAAAACCATTACAAATACCAAGCAGCAAGCCGCCATTTTGAGCATGTTTAATTACTGTTTGCATAGCTGGACTAAATTTTGCAATTGCTGCAGTTCTAAGATAATCGCCATAGCTAAAACCGCCAGGTAATACTATTAAATCTGCTTTAAATTCAGTCTCTTTATGCCAAATAATCTCTGAGTCAAATCCGAGCATATCAAAGGCATATTTAGTATCTCGTTCGCAGTTTGTGCCAGGGAAATTTATGATAGCTACTCTCATTTTTTAGCCTTTTACGATCTCATAATCTTCTATTACCGTATTTGCTAGTAGTTCTTCACACATATTTCTAATCTGTTCATCGCTAGTTTCATCGCTAAGTTCTAGTATGATTTGTTTACCGATTCTAACATCATTTACACCGCTAAAGCCAAGGCTTTCTAAAGCATGTTTTGTAGCCTTGCCTGCCGGGTCTAAAACACCATTTTTTAGATATACATTTACAATTACTTTCATCATTTATCCTTTAAATTTATTATGATAATATTCTACGTAAGACTTCTTCGTAAGCGACTTTTACATTACCTAAATCTTGTCTAAATCTATCTTTATCCATTTTTTCGCCTGTATTTGCATCCCAAAATCTACAGCTATCTGGACTAATCTCATCAGCTAGTAGAATATTTCCATCTTTATCAACACCAAATTCAACCTTAAAATCAACAAGCTTTAACCCTTTTGTAGCAAAAAATGGCTGAAGAACAGAGTTGATTTGTCTACCTAAATGGCGTAAAGTTGCTAAATCTTGTTCGCTTTGTACAATATCAAGTAAAATTGCGTGTTCATCGTTAATTAGCGGATCGCCTAGCGCATCATCTTTATAGTAAAACTCAACTAAAGTAAATGGCAATACTGTAGCTTCTTTTATACCTAGTCTTTTACTAAGACTACCAGTGGCGATATTTCTTACTACTACTTCTAATGGAATGATTGAGCATTTTTTGACTAGTTGTTCAGTTTCATTTATACTTTCAACAAGTGCAGTTTCTATACCATTTTCTTTTAAAAGTTTAAATAGTGCAGTTGAAATTTTATTATTTAGCGCACCTTTTCCCTCTTCATTACCTTTTTTTTCGGCATTAAATGCTGTTAGATCATCTTTAAATTCAGCTATTAATAGCTCATCATTGTCCTTAACTGACCACATTTTTTTACCTTTACCTTCGTAAAGTAATTCTGATTTTTCCATACTTTTTCTCCTTACTTGATGTTTAAAATTTTTATTGAATCTACTGCAGTTTTTAACTGAATATCATCATAAATTTGTTTTTGAGTTATTATGTTTTTGCTATTTGTCTCTTTTTTCTTATTTTTTGGTTCAATTTTATCTAATTCACTCTCTAAATGTTGCTTTAAATCAGCCTCTTTTAGATGAAATTCATTTTCATCATTTGGTACCTTTCCAGGATGAACTATTATATCTGGTGTAACGCCTACAGCCTGAATAGTTCTACCGCTTGGGAGATAGTAGCGAGCTACTGTTAGTCTTAGTGCTTCTTTTTTATCAACTGGCATAATAACTTGAACGCTTCCTTTGCCAAAGCTATTTTCACCAATTACTACAGCTCTTTTTAGATCTTGCAATGCGCCACTGACTATTTCACTAGCACTAGCACTTCCGCCATTAATTAGTACAGCAAGTGGGGCGTTGGTTATAAAGTTGCCTTTTTGGGCAGTGTGAATTTCATCTTCATTTTTATCTCTACCTTTTTGAGAGACGATTACTCCATTTTCGATGAATAAATTTGCTAAGCCAACAGCTTGATTTAGTAAGCCTCCTGGGTTATTTCTTAAATCCAAAACAATCCCTTTAGCTTGTGGATATTTTTTGATAAATTCTCTAGCTTTTTTGGTTACATGTTGATCAAAATTTGTAACTCTTAGATATAGGATATTTTCATCTTCAATCATTTTGGCTTGAACTGATTCTACAGTGATTATATCTCTTATTATATTTAGATCAAATGGCTTTTTTTCGCCTTGTCTTACAATTGTGATTTGTACTGGCGTTTTTGGCTTACCACGCATCTTATTTACAGCCTCATCAATTGTTATATTTATGGTGGATTCGCCATCTATTCTTAAAATTACATCACCTGATTTTACTCCAGCTTTATATGCTGGTGTGTCATCTATTGGAGCGATTACTGTTAGTGCGCCATCTTTGATTCCTACAGTTATTCCAAGGCCTCCAAATTCACCTTTTGTTTGAATTTGCATATCCTTAAATGCCTTTTCATCTAAGTATCCAGAATGTGCATCTAAGTTTGTTAAAAGTCCAGATATTGTTTTATCTACGATTTGGGTGAAATTTATATCATCGACATAATATTTTTCTACTACG
>NZ_JAGCNF010000007.1 GCF_017646085.1 Campylobacter sp.
ATTACGCAATCATTTTGAGTGCAAATTTGACGAGTCTTTTGGCTCATTAGTACGCCTAACCTTTTGCAGGCTTGATCTATTAGATAGATTGAATTTTGTGATTTAGCCACTATAAAAAGCTCTCCATCATTATATTCAAATTCACCTAAAAGTAGCTTTGCATCATCTCTTAAAAGCTCTAAGCTTTTTTTAATTCCATTTCTAAATTGCTCTACAAAAGAATCACTAAATTCAGCCCTAATTTTATTACGGGTAAATTTTAGATTTTGATTAGAGTTGTCTATGAAATATTTTATATTTTGAGAGTGTAGAAATTCTAAAATTTCACTACGGCTAACACTTAAAAGCGGACGAAATACTCCTATTTCTCTATTTTGAGACTTTAGGTGCCTTGTACTAAATTCGCTCATTCCAGCTAGTCCCACAGCGCCACTACCTTTAGCTAGCTGCATTAACAGCCATTCAGTTGCATCATTTAGCTGATGTGCTAAAATCAAAATTTCATAACCAAACTCACATATTATAGAGTCAAAAAACTCATATCTAATTGTACGAGCTGTCATCTCAAAATTGGAGCTGGTTAAATTTAAATTAGCTTTATGGATAAATATTTTTTTATTAAATTGTTTGCAAAGTTTTATAGCACTTTGTTCTTCAGTATTGCTGCTAGGGCGAGTTTGATAATTTACCATTGCACAATCAAAGCTTACCCCGGCTTTAACTAAAAGATAAAAAAGAGCTGTACTATCTACTCCGTGTGAAAAAGCTAGCAGCGCCTTTTTGTCTTTTAATGGTTTTAAATTTAACTGCAAACAATCTGTCCAATTAGCTTATCTTTAACAAATTCAGTGATCTGACAATCATAAATTTGTCCTACTTTTGGATTTTCAATCTCGCTATCATTGATAAGAATCTCACCATCGATATCTCTATCCCAAATTATAGCTTTGGCGCCATAAAACATATCACCTTCACTACTTGCGCCATTGATTTGTACTTTGATAGTATTTCCAACTAAGCTTTTAAAGCTCTCATCAATGCTAGATTTTATAATCTTTTCAATCTTATTTAATCTTTGAGTGATAATCTTTGGTTCTACTTGTTCCATTTCATAAGCTAGGGTATCTTCTTCTTTAGAGTAGGCAAATGCACTTATTCTATCAAATTTAAATTTGCTCAAAAACTCACAAAGCTCATCAAAATAGCTATCTTTTTCTCCTGGATGGCCTATTATTATCCCGGTACGTAAAAAGCTATTAGGTGCTTCTCTCATCATTGTTAAAAGCTCAATTATCTTATCTTTATTAGCACCACGACGCATTATCTTTAACATTTCATCATTGATATGCTGTATAGGCATATCAAAGTAATTTACAAATACTTTAGAGTCAATAATTTTTTGGATTAGTTTAGCATTTGTAGTGGTTGGATATAGATATAATATTCTAGCTGCATTTATTCCTTTGATCTTTTCAATCTCATCTATAAGAGCAATAAGCCCTTCATTTTCTCCATGATCACGCAAAAATGAGCTGCTATCTTGTGCGATAAAGCTAAAATCGCTATATCCTCTACTAACTAGCTCTTTAACCTCATCAACGATACTTGAAATATCTCTACTTTTTAGCTTTCCTTTAAAGCTAGGAATTGCACAAAAGCTACATTTTTGATTACAGCCTTCAGAGATTTTGATATATGCGTGATAGCTTGAACCAGTAATTACTCTTTTGGTATTAGCTGCTTGCAAATAGGTTTCTGGGCTAAATAGATTTTGTTTTTTAAGAATTATCTCATCTATTTTAGCATAATCTCCAACTCCTGTAAATATATCTACTTCTGGTAGCTCACGCATAAGCTCATCTTTATATCTTTGCATTAAGCAGCCAGTAACTACTAAGACTGAATTTGGTTTTTTATAGCTTGCTAGTTCTAAAATTGTGCTTATACTTTCGCTTTTAGCATCTTCTATAAAACCACAGGTATTTACTATCATTACATCAGCTAAGCTAGGATCATCTACTAAATCATATGCGCTTAGCCTTCCAAGCATAATCTCACTATCAACTAGATTTTTATTACATCCAAGTGAAACCAAATATAAATTTGCCATATTACACCCACAAATTATCAATTAAGCGTGTATTGCCTACATACGCAGCAATTAAAATGATAGTATTACCAAGTTCAATACTATCAACTGGTTTTAAATTTTTATCCACAATTTCGATATAATCAACCTTTAAAGGTTCTAGACAGCTACTCATTGCATTTTTTATCTCAAGAGTGTTTAGCTCATTGGCTTTAATTAGATTGCTAGCTTTCATCAAAGATCTTGAGAGCTTTAGTGCTTGGGCTAGTTCGTCATCATTTAGATATGAGTTGCGACTTGAAAGCGCTAAACCATCGCTAGAGCGAACTATATCAACAGGAATTATATTAATTGGCATAAATAGCGATTTTACCATATGTTGAACTATTAAAAGCTGTTGGGTATCTTTTTTACCAAAATATGCATTTGTAGGATTTATGATATTAAAAAATTTAGTCAATATTGTACAAACACCATCAAAATGCCCAGGCCTTGTAGCGCCTTCAAGAGTACTAGATAGCTCTTTTGGCGCTAAGATTTTTGGCTCTATTTGGCTATAAATTTCATCAACATCAGGCATAAATATCGCATCTACATTGCATAATTCACATATTTTTATATCAGCCTCAGGTGTTCTAGGATATCTATTTAAATCCTCACCGGCTAAAAACTGTGTTGGATTTACAAAAATGCTTACTATAGTGCAATCATTTTGTGATACGGAGCTTTTTATTAATTGCGCATGGCCAGCATGCAAAGCTCCCATTGTCGGAACAAAGCCTACACTTCCACTGCAAGTAGCACGGAATTGTCGCACTTCTTGTATTGTTTTTAATATCTGCATTAGACTCTCTTTTAAAATTTTTAATCTATAATTTTAGCATAAATTTTCAAATTTTTTTCCTTTAAATAATTAAATTTTAACCATATTTTAGATAAAATTTCATTAAAAATTTAAAAGGTAAAACTTTGGATAATTACGAATATAACGAACTTTTAAAGAGTTTAAAGATCAAGGTTGACAATATTGCTAAGGTTATAAATCCTACATCGATACAATCTAGACTTAAAGAGATTGAAGCCATAGAACAAGACCCTAGCTTTTGGAGTGATGTTGCAATGGCTGGGCAAATAGGCAAGGAAAAGACTAAAATAAGTTCTATGCTAAATAAATTCCAAAATGCTAAAAACCTATTAAATGATTCTATGGAGTTATTTGATTTAGCAAATTCAGAAAATGATTTAGATACTATAAATTCGTTATTTGATGATTCTGTGCATTTAGAAGAGACTATCACAAATTTAGAAGTTGCTATGATGCTAAGTAGTGAAGATGATAGCAAAAATGCTATTGTAAGCATTCATCCAGGCGCTGGTGGAACTGAGAGTAATGACTGGGCTAGTATGCTATATAGGATGTATTTAAGATTTTGCGAAAGAGAAGGGTTTAAGGTTGAGACTTTAGACTTTCAAGAAGGAGATGAGGCTGGATTAAAAGATGTAAGTTTTATCGTAAAAGGTGAAAATGCTTATGGTTATTTAAAGGCTGAAAATGGAATTCATCGCCTAGTAAGAACTAGCCCATTTGATAGTGCTGGTAGGCGTCATACAAGCTTTTCAAGCGTAATGGTAAGTCCTGAGATTGATGATGATATCGAGATTGATATCGATGAAAAAGATATAAGATATGACTACTACAGAGCTAGTGGAGCAGGCGGTCAACACGTTAATAAAACTGAATCAGCCGTACGCATAACCCACCATCCAACTAGAATTGTAGTTCAATGTCAAAATGATAGAAGTCAGCATAAAAACAAAGCTACAGCTCTAAAAATGCTAAAATCAAGATTATATGAGCTAGAACTAGAAAAGCAAAGAGCAGCTAGTCAATCAGTAGAAAAAAGTGAAATGGGCTGGGGACATCAAATTCGCTCATATGTTTTATTTCCATATAAACAAGTAAAAGATAATAGAAGCAATATTGCCTATTCACAAGCAGATGCAGTTTTAGATGGTGATATTAAAAAGATAATAGAAGCTGTATTAATTAGCCAAAAATCAAACAATTAAGGAAAAGATAATGAGTTTAGAACTAGTGCTAACTGGACTTGGATATAATATAAATGATGCGCTTTTAGAGCAGGTAAAAAGAGTTTTGTCAGCATCTGATTTTGATGAAAAAGAGATTGAACATATTATAAATTTACATGAAAAAATCAAGCATAGTGATGGATTTGTCGCTCTATCTAATAGTGAGGATAAATTTAAAATCAAATGCGAAAGTACTATTCCAGAGATTATTGATGAATTTAATGAGATTGTGCAATCATGGGCTAATAAGTATAAAATCGTAATAGAAAAATTAGCTGGTAAACAAACTTATTATATACTAAGGAGAGAGGGGTGAGAAGGGTTGTATTATCGATTTTGGTTGGATTTGCGCTAGCTGGCTGTTTACCAAAAACCCCATCTCCAATTACTATAAAACCAGCCCCCGCTCCAGCAAGTAAGCAAGAGATTAAGATTAAAATAGAGAGTTTTTATGCTCAGTGCTCACAGCAAAATGATGCAGCAAAATGCAAAGGGCTGGTTGATGAGATTTATAAGAGTGGAGATTTTAAAAGTGCGGCGATTGCTTATGATATGGTTTGCTATGGTTTTCAGTATATTCCAGCATGTAAACAGCTAGCTGATATGTTTGCTCATGGCGATGGAGTGCCAAAAGATGCAGATACTGCTATATCGATCTACCAAATTGCTTGCAATAATGGAGATAACAACTCTTGTGATTTAGCTAGAAATTTAAGAGTGCAAAATCAAAATAGATAATCTTTAGCCAAAGAAAAAATCTCTTTGGCTATTTAATTAAAATTTATAGTTATAACCTAAATAAGCACCATAATCCATTCTATTTTTATAACCTTCTATACCAGTAGATGTATAATTGCTTTTTAAACTAAATTCAATTTCGTCGTTATCATTTATTGCATAAATACCACCAAGTTTTAATATTACCTACTTTTTCTGTTGAGCCGTTAATGGCTGTATCGATACTTTCTCCTTTTGTTATAGCTACACCAACGTAAGCTCCAATTAAAGCTTTAAAATTATCATTAATCGATGGAGTGTATCCTGCTCCTAAGATGATGTTATGTGATTGGAATTTTATTTCATTATTGCTATAGTTTGAATCATTTACGCCAGATTTATCGCTAGACTCCATTTTATAACTATATCCAGTCCAAACTCTGTAGATGTCAAAATCTTTACCAAATTTAAGGCTTAATTCGCCAATTACATCTGATGGATCATCAGCTCTCCAGCCATCTGATGCATCAATATTAGTTGATAAAATCGCTCCTTCAACACCTATATAAGTATTATCTAAAAAATTAGCTTGAGCTACCGAGCTTAAAAGTGCAGTAGCAACCAAAGTTTTAAAACCTAATTTAGCTATGCCTACCATAGTAATCCTTTTTACTAATTTACCTTATTATAATAAGTTGAATAGAGATTATATATAGTATTATTAAAAATAACTTATTATAATAAGGTATTTTTATGCTTAATGAAGAACAAATTTTAGAAGCTTATAAAATAATTGGGCAAAATGTAGCAAAAGTTAGAAAAGAGCGCAAGGTTTCGCAGTTAGCTTTATCTTTAGAGATGGGATATAAATCTGTAAGTGTAGTAAGTTTTGCTGAGATTAGTCTAAAAGGAGCCCATTTTAATATTGCTCATCTACTTCAAATATCTACGATTTTAAATGTGCCATTAATAGAACTTTTAGATGGTGTCCAAGATATAATTGATATGAGCAAAACAGAGCAATTATCTAATTAAGTTAAATTTGGATTAAAAGAATTAAAGATATTTTAGGCCTATTGATAAGCTAATTTATAGAATTAAATGAGTAAAATAGATTAAAATTCAGCCAAGTTATGCTAAAACCTGGCTGAATAATTAATTATTCATAAGCTCCAACAGAGAGTATTTTTTCCATTCTAGCACTTACTACTTCGTCAATTGATAGACTCTCAAGCTCTTCTAGCTGAGTTCTGATATACTCGCCAACAGCAGCTATAGCACCATCTCTATCTCTATGCGCTCCCATAACTGGTTCATCGATAACATCATCGATTAAATTTAGCTCTTTTAGGTCATCAGCCGTTATTTTCATAGCTTTTGTAGCAGCTTCGCTTTTACTAGGATCATTCCATAAAATTGCTGCACAACCTTCTG
>NZ_JAGCNF010000050.1 GCF_017646085.1 Campylobacter sp.
CATTTATGATAAAATAGCTGTTTTTTGGAGAGTTTATGAAAAATATTTTGATTATCGCAGATGGGATTTTGGCTAAAAACTTTCTTGAGAGGTTATTTAATAGCAAAAATAACGCCCTGCATAATTATACTGTAATAACATATAATGAAGAGACGCTACCTAGCTGGGATGTAAATTTTGAAAATTTCATATTTTATAGTTTTGACCCAACTAGCCTTGGTAAGCTCAAAATGCATCTAAATAGCGAATTTGAACAAGCTATGGTAATAATGCAAAATGAATTTGATATAAGATGCGTATGCGATAATCTACGCCAAATTTATCCAAATTTAGAGATCGATGTAATGGATCTATGGGGTATGGAGAGATATCTAGGCTCTGATAATCTAATATCTATTATAGATGCTAGAAAGATCTTAAGCTCTAGATTTATGGATTTCTTGCCTGATGCGCCAGTAATTGCTGATAATATAGGATTGGGGCTAGGGGAGATTATGGAAATACAAGTGCCGCATGGTAGTAGCTATGCCTACCGCCATGTAGGCAATATCCGTAAAAAACGCTGGAAAATCGCTATGATATATCGCAATGGTGGCTATATGATAGCTACGCCTAGTACGCTCATTATGCCAAATGATATGCTACTAGTAGTAGGTGAGCCTAGAATATTGGAAAATGTATTTCGTGCGATTAAAAAAGAGCCTGGCCAATTCCCAAATCCATTTGGAAATAATATCTATTTAGCTTTAGATATGAAGCTAATGAGCAATAACGATATAGAAAGATTGCTAAGCGATACTTTAGAACTACATAAAAAGTTAAATAGCAAAAAGCTATATATAAAGGTAGTAAATCCGACACTTAGCCAAATTTTTAGCAGTATTAAAGAGCTTAGATCAGATAGTATCTTTATCAAGATTGATTATTTTAGTACTAAAATATCGATCCAAAAATCTAAAATGAATGAGCTTGATATCGGTCTAGTAGTCACTAATAGCACAGCATTTAATCTATATAAAAAGGGTTATGAGGCTTTAAAAGTTCCTGTATTAAAAATAGGCACAAGTGGATTAAATAGTGTTAAAAGTGGTGTGATTTTAGGCGATAAAACTGATGCTGAGAGTAATTCTAGTGTAATTATGGATTGCTGTAAGCAGCTTGATTTTAGTATAGATTTTTACCATTTTGATAATAAATTTGATGATGATAGCAAAGAGCTAAGGGAGCATTTTGAGAGTCTTTCAAAAATATTTGATAAGAAGGTAAATATCATAAATGATGGAACAAATCCACTAATAAAGCTTAAAAATAATGAAAATATTTTACAATTTTTAAGCTTTAGTAGCAAGATTATGGATGGCAAATTTGGGGCGATTTTTTCTAAAGATATTAATCGTTTACACTATATTTTGGGTGATAGCTATCAGCTATTTATCCCGCAAAATGATAAAATTTAAGGATATAAAATGAAAAATACAGCTTTTATAACTGGAGCTACATCTGGCTTTGGCGAAGCGATGGCTAGAATATTATCAAAAGATGGCTATAAGCTAATACTTCTTGGCCGTCGTAAAGATAGGCTTGAAACTCTAGCAAAAGAGCTAGGCAATACTCATATAATAGCGTGCGATATAAGAGATAAAAAAGCGGTATTTGACTCTGTAGAGAGCTTACCAAACGAATTTAAAGATATTGAAATTTTGATTAATAATGCTGGGCTTGCTCTTGGATTAGAAAGGGTTAATGAGGCTAGCTTGGATGATTTTGAAACTATGATAGATACCAACATTAAGGGGCTTTTATATACTACAAAGGCGGTTTTGCCAATTATGACTAAAAGAAAAAGTGGATATATATTTAACCTTGGTTCCGTAGCTGGCCAGTGGCCATATCCTGGTGGAAATGTATATGGTGCGACAAAGGCCTTTGTAAAGCAGTTTAGCTTTAATCTTAGAAATGATCTTAAAGGAGATAATATCAGAGTAACTGAGATTGCCCCAGGAATTGCTAAAACTGAGTTTAGTCTAGTTCGCTATAAAGGTGATGAGCAAAAAAGTGATGCAGTATATGATGGGACAAGCTACCTTGAAGCTGATGATATAGCTAAGATTGTACTTGATTGTATAAATTTACCAAAACATGTAAATATAAATAGCCTTGAGGTTATGCCAACTACGCAAAGTTGGGCTGGATTTTTCTTTGAAAAAGAGTAGGGTATAAGCGTGGATTGTATATATTTAGGAGCTTGTGGGAGTTGTGCTTTAAATATTAGCTACGAGGAGCAAAAGCAACTCAAAACTACTAAAATAAAAGAGCTTTTTAGTAAATTTTGGGATGGAGAATTTGAATTTTTTGACTCAGATGAGAGTGGATTTCGCTCTAGGGCTGAATTTGGTATTTGGCATGAAAATAATGATATAAGCTACTGTATGCGTAGTCAGCAAAATACGAAATTACCGATACAAAGTTGCCAAATAGTAGATACTAAGATATCAAATATAATGCCAGAACTTCTAAAAACTATAAAAGAAGATAGGGCTCTAGTAGAGCGGTTATTTGGCGTGGAGTTTATTAGTTCAGCCAAAAGTCTTATAGTAACGCTTTTATATCATAAAGATGTAAATAGCATTAAAGATAATTTAGCCAATATACAATCTAAGCTAAAAATAGGTCTAATAGCTAGAAGTAGGGGAGTAAAGCTAGAATTTGGCGATAC
>NZ_JAGCNF010000051.1 GCF_017646085.1 Campylobacter sp.
CTCTTTTTAAATGATTTTGCAATAAAAATATCTTATCACCACGCAAAAGCATAGTCTCAAATAATTCAAATTCCATCTTAGGGTATAAAAAGCTACTTTTTAGTTCTAATTCGACAAACTCATCATTGCATTTTGAATCCCAAACCACACCACTACCAACGCCATATCTGTAAAAATCTTGATTAAATCTCTTTTCAAGGGTTCTAATTGGTACGCTAAAAATGGCTTTATTAGTATTTATAACTCCCATTGCACCACAATAAACTCCACGCTCTCTATCTTCTAAACGCTTTATAATACGCATTGTGGCTAGTTTTGGCGCACCAGTAATCGACCCACAAGGAAAAACAGCATTAAAAATCTTGCTTAAATTTCTGTTTTTAAGCTTAGCTTTAAGAGGTGAAATTGCTTGAAATAGCGTTTTGAGTTTAATAATTTTCATCGGCTTTTTTATACGCAATGAGCCAACTTTAATAATCTTACTCATATCATTACGCAATAGATCAACTATCATCAAATTTTCACTTCTAGTTTTTGGATCATTTTTAAGCTTTGCTTTTAAAACTCTATCTTCAGCTTTATTTTGACCACGCCTTATAGTGCCTTTCATAGGTGCAAAAGTAATATTTTTACCTTTTAATTTAAAAAACAACTCAGGAGAAAAGGATATTATCTCACAAAATTGACTTTTAAAATAGCCAAAATATCTGCTTTTTTGTCTATTCAAAAGAGCAGATATGATATCATCGCTACTAACTTTAGTAGATATTTGCAACTCACTTGTGAAGTTGATTTGATAGCTATTACCACTAGCTAATTCATTTTTTATATGAGTAAATGCATTTTCATACTCTTTTTTAGATAAATTTTTTAAAATTTGTGGATAAAAATATGGCTTAAATAGTGAAAATTTAAAACTATTTTTTGACTTGAAAATTTCTTTATTTCTATAACCTTTAAAGTGTGCTATAGGATAACTTGGATTATTTTCATCCATATCATAAGTTAAATATCCTACAAAATACTCATTTTTTCTATTTTGCATAAAATTTAAAGTCTTATTAAGCTCATCTTTTGTAAAGCATATAAACTCTTTACTTAAATCATAATATAAATATTTGCCAAAAATACTAAATTCGCTCATACACTTCTCTATTTTAGTTTAAAAAATTTTAGCTAAAGATTTATAATTTTTAGCTAATATAACTCAAATTTTCAAAAAGGTTAAATATGGATGAAGAAATTTTAAATTCGCTTAAAAACATAATCTATCCTGGCTTTAAAAAAAGCATTGTGGATTTTGGCTTTGTAAAATCAACTGATCCTAAAATAGTTGTAGAGATTACATCAGCCAAACCTGAAGTTGCTCAAACTATCAAAAATGAGATAGAAAAGCTAAATTTAGGTAAAGAGATAGAGATTATCGCACCAAAGCCTCAAACCCAGCAATCAAATTCACAAAGCGGGAAAAACATAGCTCCTCAAATTAAAAATTTTGTAATGGTAAGTAGTGGAAAAGGTGGAGTAGGTAAATCTACAACTACTTTAAATCTAGCTATCTCACTTGCTAAACAAGGCAAAAAAGTCGGTCTATTAGATGCTGATATATATGGTCCAAATATACCTAGAATGTTAGGCGTCCAAGGTCGCCAACCTGAAGTAGAAGGACAAAAATTAAAACCACTTCAAACTCACGGTATTGAGATGATGAGTATGGGACTATTAATAGAAGATGGTCAAGGCCTTATGTGGAGAGGCGCAATGATTATGAAAGCAATCACTCAACTACTAAATGAAGTATTATGGAGTGAGCTTGATATCTTGCTGCTTGATATGCCTCCAGGAACAGGCGATGCACAAATGACTCTAGCTCAAAGCGTACCAGTAACGGCTGGAATTTGCGTTACTACGCCTCAAACTGTGGCTTTAGATGATTCGGCTAGAAGTCTTGATATGTTTGAAAAACTTCATATTCCAGTAGCTGGAGTAGTAGAAAATATGAGCGGATTTATCTGCCCTGATAATGGCAAAGAGTACGATATATTTGGCAAAGGTGGAGCCGATGCGCTAGCAAGCGAATATGATACTACTATACTAGCTCAAATTCCTATAGAACCATCTGTAAGAATAGGTGGAGATAGTGGCAAGCCTGTAAGCTTCTATGAGCCAAACTCAATTAGCGCTCAAAGATATGATGAGGCTGCAGCAAAACTATGGAAAATTATAGAAGATATAAATGCAAATGGTGGTGCTGATAACTCAGCTATTCAGCCAGA
>NZ_JAGCNF010000008.1 GCF_017646085.1 Campylobacter sp.
AGAGAGTTTGAAAATAGAAGAGGTTAGAGCGCTTATTAAAGAGCTTATAGATGATTCAGGATTGCCACAAAATCTATACGATAAAGATAAAACAATAATCTATATAAATCCAACAGGTAGATATGTAAATCATAGTTCACTTCACGATAGTGGCCTAACGGGTAGAAAATTAATAGTAGATAGCTTTGGTGGTTACTCTCCAATAGGTGGTGGCGCACAAAGTAGCAAAGATTATACAAAAGTAGATAGAAGTGGGCTATATGCAGCTAGATGGATAGCTAAAAATATTGTAGCAGCTGGTCTAGCTAAGAAATGTATAGTACAACTAAGCTATGCCATAGGTGTAGCAAAGCCAGTTAGTGTAAGTGTGGATTGTATGGGTACAAATATAAATAGTGATGATGATAAATTATCTGAGTTTGTACATGATAAATTTGCCCTAACTCCAAAATGGATAACAGATAAATTTGGCCTAGATAAACCTAGCAAAGATACATTCTTATACGCTGATGTAGCAGCTAAAGGGCAGGTGGGTGATCCTAGCTATCCATGGGAGCAGCTAGATGCTATAGAGATATTTAAGCAAATTTAATCTATGAAAAAGCTCTTATATATTTTTTTATTCTTTGGGATTTTGTGTTTTGGTAGTGTACTAGATCCCAAAGATGCTTTTAAGCTCAATATTAGCGGAGATAATCAAAGTGGTATAATAGCTAAATTTGATATTGCAGATGGTGTATATTTATATCAAGATAAAATCAAGATAATGCTAGATAATAACGATATCACAAGGCTTTTAAATATTCCTAAGGCGATAAAATATGAGGGCTATGATATTTATAGGAATTTAGAGATTTTTATCCCAGCAGGAATTGTATTGGGTAAAAATAGCTTTAATCTTGATATCTATTACCAAGGTTGCAGCGATAGTGGCTTTTGTTATCAGCCATTAAAGGAAGGCTTTGGAGTTGAATTTGACTCAAGTGGCAGTGTTGTATCTAGTAGATATCTAGTAGACTCTACAAACAAAACAAATTTAGCTACTAGAAATGATGAAGAATTAGTTAGCTTATCTAAAGATATAGCATCAGGCCAAAATTTGTCTAATCAAAAAACTCAAAATGAGCAGTCGCAAATAGCTATAAATTTAGCAAACAACTCTATCTTTTGGGCAATATCAACATTTTTTATATACGGCGTTTTGCTATCTCTTACTCCATGTATTTTTCCAATGATTCCAATTCTCTCAAGCTTGATTGTCGCCAAAGGGGCTAAAAATGCCAAAAGCGGCTTTATAATCAGCCTTATATATGTACTAGCTATGAGTGTTACATATGCTATAGCTGGAGTATTAGCAAGCTCTTTGGGTGCTAGTGTTCAAGGAATGCTTCAAACTCCAGTAGTACTGATTGGTTTTAGTATTGTTTTTATTGTATTAGCACTTTCAATGTTTGGACTTTTTGAGATAGAAATACCAAAATCATTACAAGCTTACCTAAATACTAAAAGTTCTAAATTTAGCGGAATGGGTGGCGTTATTTTTATGGGCGTAGCATCAGCTTTAATAGTAGGACCATGCGTGGCAGCACCGCTAGCTGGAGCGCTGCTTTATATCGCAAATAGCGGGGATATTATTATTGGCGGATTATCTTTATTTGTAATGAGTTTAGGTATGGGGCTTCCACTTTTAGCTATTGGGCTTGGTGGAGGTAGGGTTTTACCAAAGCCAGGTGAGTGGATGGTAAAAATTAAGATTATATTTGGCTTTATTATGCTTGCGATGGCGCTTTGGATTATTTCACCCGTAATTGGCGATGAAATTTCGCTGCTAGGGCAGGGTGTTTTAGGTGTTATTTTAGCTGTGATTTTTGGTGCGTTTGAAAATGCTAGCAGTATAATTCAACGTGTAATAAAAGGAGTAATGCTTATAATCTTTGCTATTAGTATGGTGATAGTTATTGATTTTAGTGTGAGTAAATTTGGATCAAATTTAAAATCAAGTTTGCCAATTACGCAAGATAAAAGCA
>NZ_JAGCNF010000052.1 GCF_017646085.1 Campylobacter sp.
AGTTATTAAAAGCTGTTTCATCACTATTTAAAGCCATTATTGCACTACTTAAATTCATATCTAAAAAGCTATTATATAGTTCTTTTTGCGGAATTTGAGCTTTATGCGGATTTTGACTAAATGTAACAAATGCCACAGCTATGGCAATGCAAGTTACAATAGAGGCTAGCTTTAATCCATTAAAATATCTTTTAAATCCAGCAAAATTAGCAAATATATGTAAAATACAAGCCAAAATCATTGCCATACCGATATACTCGTGGATTGATTTTATACCATAGCTTTTAATATTAAAAAACATAAAAGCACCAGTAGCACCAACAATAACAAATGTTGCGATGGTTGCAGTCGTAGCAACTGATTTGCTAACTTTCATCTCTATATCCTTTTTAGTTAAATTTGGTTAATATTAATTAAAGAGTGTTAAAAATATGTGAATTAATGGGATAAAATCATTTTATAAAAGATATATTTATTTTTAAGAAAATAGCTATGATGTTATATTTATTATTGCTGTATTTTATAATAACAAAGGAGTGAATTTATCTTAAAACATGTAAAAATGAGTACGCTTTACTAACTCCTTTAGTGTGCAAGGCGTACCACAAGGCACGCTTTTCTTGCTCAATGCTATTGACAGCACCGCTAAAAACTACATCACACTGTACGATATGAATGTTGATATTTGTGCTATCAATGAGTGGATCAGCTATTAGATCAGTTTTAATTTTAGTTAGCATTGCTAACTCATCAAAGAAGTGACATGCGTTTGGTGTTTTAAAATTTATATATGTTTTAATGTGATTTATACCCATTGTATCACGAGCTAAATTGATCAATTCTATTTTATCATCCATTGTAGCAACCTCTCCAATTAGCAATACTTCGCCCCATTGAGAGACTACATCTAGATGAAAGTTGCTTAAATTTGCACTAGCTAGGATTTTGGCTTGAAGTTTTTTTTGTATTACATTATCTTTTATTATTGTGTAAATTCCTCGTTCATCTTTATTGATAGTATAGGCATCATATATTGAAGTTAAATTAAATAGTGGCGATTTAAAAGTGCAACCACTTAGAATAATGCTAGCAAAAATCATATAAAATATAAATTTCATTAGATAATTTTATCTAAATTTCAACAAAATATCTCTTAAAAACTTTTAAAAATATATATTTAGCTTGAATTTATTAAAATTTCGATAAAATCTAGCCTTGCATTATGTAAATTTAGTGATGCCAAAGGTTAGGTATATGCGATACGGCAAAGTTTTTCTTGCTTCTGGATTATTTAGAAGAGCTATAATTATTTTAGCGATATTTCTTGCTATGAGTGGTTTTAGTTTGCATTTTATATTTACTAATGATAATATAAGCAATGCCGTATATTTAGGCTTTTCAACGCTTGCGATTATGCTTTTAGTGCTACTTTTAGAGATTTTTTTATTTATTAAAAATAATCTTATTATACCAATTGCTAATACTAAAATGTTTATTGATAAGCTAGCTCGCAAAGAGATTATCGATCCGGTTTCAAATTTTGATTTTTATCATATAAATAAAAATATTTATGATTTCTTTACATCGTGGGTATGCTCACAAAATAGCCTAAAATACTATATGGAATATTATAGTTTATTATTTGATAGAAGTGATATAAAGATTTTATTTATCGATGCTAAAGATGGCTCTATAATGGATGCTAGCCGTTGTGCGGTGGAGTTTTATGGCTACTCTAAGGGCGAGCTATTAACAATGAGTATATTTGATATTCGTGTAAATGATGGAGCAAAAACTAACTATCATAAGCATAAATTAGCTAGTGGTGAGATTAAATTTGTTGAGGTGATTAGCACTCCAGTAAGCTTATATTTTAATGATTCATATTTTATGATTATTTTAGATGCTTCAAAAGCACAAGAAAAAATAGAGAGTCTAAATAGTGAGATTGGAATGATTGAGCACAATCCTGCAATTGTGATTAAATTTATCTATGATGAGAGCTGGATGAGTACTCAGCTTAGTTCAAATGCAAATTTATTAATTCCAAATGATGTTAAACAAATTGATATAAAAACTTTATGCCATAGTGATGATATTACTCCATTAAGCTTAGAGTTAGAAAGAAAGATAAAATTAGAAAATAGCATATATGATATGAAAAAAGAGCTTGATAGGGCTTATAGATTTAGGTTAAATAGCGGCGAGTATGGATGGTTTAGACTTTTTGTTTCAAGTATGAAAAATAAAGATAACAAAACAGAAGTTACTATGTTTTTAGTTGATAGCACTGAACAAGAGATTTTAAAAGAGATTTTATCTGGTAAATTAAAACGCTATGAAAGTAGAATTTTAATCAGTAACTTGTTAGGCTTTGAGTATTTTGCTCAAAGTGGTATTTTTAAATTTAGTATTGATTTTGTTGAGTTTTTAGGATATAAAAATAGTATTGATATGGGAGTGAGCTCTATTGAGGATATATATAAAATTATATATAGAGATGATATTGATATTTTAATTGATGAGCTAGATAGATATATAGATGGTAGTTCACGGTTAATTGAGTGTGATATAAGGCTAATTAAAAAAGATGGAAGTCAAATTTATGTTAGAATTAAAGCCAAAGCCCTAGATACATTAAATGACTCTGATGAGATTATTGGCACTGCTACAGATATTAGTGATCATCATAATTTTGTAGTTCAAAGCGCTATAGCTGAGGCGATTATGCTTAGTTCTATTAATGGAATATTAATTTGTGATGCAACTGGAAATATATTAGATGTCAACGAAAGCTTTACAAAAATTACTGGATATAGCAAAGAAGAAGTTATTGGTAAAAAACCGCAAATCTTGCATTCAGGTAAACATGATAATGTATTTTATGCTAAAATGTGGTCTGATATCAAGCATTTTGGTAGTTGGAGTGGAAGAATCTATAATAAAAATCGTTCTGGTGAAATTTATCAAGAGCATCTAGTAATTACAGCTATTAAAGATGAACATGAGATAATTCAGCGATATGTAGCACTATTTTATAAAATAATGGAGTAAGGAGAGAATTTGAATTTGGATATACAAAAGATCTATGAACACGATATCCCAGATGGGTCAAAGCTATATTTTGGCGCTAGCGCTAAGCTTAAAAGAGAGATTGAAGCTAAAGCAGCTGAAATTTTAGAAAAGAATGAATTTAGCGAGATTATCACTCCATATTTTAGCCATCATCAGCGTCAAAGCGTAAAGCCTGAGAGTCTAATTCGTTTTGGTGATAAGCAAAATTTAGAGATTGCTCTTCGTAGCGATAGCACAATAGATGTAGTTAGGATTGCTACAAAAAGATTAAAAGATAGTGATACTAAAAGATGGTTTTACATTCAGCCGGTATTTAAACATCCAACTAGTGAAATTTATCAAATCGGTGCTGAAATTTTAGGCGATAGCAGTATTATGCCGTGTATAGATGTAGTTAGTGAGATTTTTAGAGAATTTGGCATTAGTGCGCATTTGCAAATTAGTAATATTCAAATTCCAAAAATTATTTGCCAGTTACTAAATTTACCAATTAGCGTATTTGAAAATGGTAGATTAGAAGTAATTTTGGGACTAAATTTACCATGGTTAAATCGCCTAGCAAATATAAAAAGCGATGCTGATATAGATGCGGTTATTGCCATTGCGCCAAGTGAACTAAAAGAGCCGTTAAACTCGATAAAAGGATTAGCTAGTAACTATGATAAACGAATATATGCACCGCTATATTATTCTAAAATGAGATATTATGATAAGCTATTTTTTAGGTTTTTATGCGATAATAGCATTTTAAGTAGTGGCGGAAGCTATGAAATTGATGGAAACATCTCAGCTGGGTTTGCTATATTTAGCGATGCTGTGATAGAAAATTTAAGAAGTAAATAAAGGATTGATATGACAAAAGCAGATTTAATTGTTGGAATTCAGTGGGGTGATGAGGGTAAAGGTAAAATCGTAGATATGCTCTCGCAAAATTATGATTTAGTATGTAGAAGTGGTGGCGGACATAATGCTGGCCATACGATATGGGTAGACGGTATTAAATATGCACTTCATTTAGTTCCAAGTGGAATTTTACACCCAAATATTATAAATATAATTGGCAATGGCGTAGTGGTAAATCCTGAGGTTTTAATCAAAGAGATGTCACAATTTAAGAATTTAGAAGGAAGATTTTACATCAGCGATAGAGCTCATTTAAATTTAGCCTACCACTCGCTAATTGACC
>NZ_JAGCNF010000053.1 GCF_017646085.1 Campylobacter sp.
ACTCAAAATATTAAAAATCAAAAAGTTCAGATAAAAAGCTCTCTTTTTTCTTTCTACGATATCCATTATGATAGTTATCATAATCTCTTTTGCTCTCATATCTTCTATCATCTCTATAATCTTGTTTTTGACCAAAGTAATCACTTTGTCTTGAATTTGTAGTTGAAGTTGATCGCTCTATGATTTTATCTAATTCTCCACGATCTAGCCAAACACCACGACAACTAGGACAATAATCAATCTCAACACCACTTCTCTCACTCATCACTAAATCAACATCTTTACAAACTGGACATCTCATAGTTTATCCTTTTAATTGAATTTGACAACATTTTAACTAAAAAATATTAATACTAAATTTCAAAAAGTTACACATAAAGCAAAAAATATCAACTAATTAAAAAAATTTATAAAAAAAAGTATATAAAAAGAAAAAATTTGATAAACTTAGCTTATTTTGTATTCAAGGTGAAAAATGGTAGAAAAATTTTCAAAAATTGGCTTTGTTCTAGCAATGGCTGGAAGTGCTGTGGGCCTAGGAAATGCATGGAAATTTCCTACAATGGTTGGCAATAACGGCGGTTCAGCCTTTATATTGCTATATATTATGCTTACTCTTGGGATAGCCGTGGTAGTCTTTTTAGCAGAGCTAGCTATTGGGCGACTTGGTGGGACCGATATTGTAAATTCGCTAAAAAATCTAGCACCAAAAAATAAGCGTGCTTGGGGCTTTGCTGGGTTTTTTATGATCACGGCAATTTTAATAGCATCTTTTTATATGATTGTAATTGGGTGGATATTAAAATATATATTCTTATCTTTTGGTACCCTTCCATCTACTACACAAGAGGCTGGGGCTATGTTTGGCGGACTTGTTGAAGGAGATTTTTTAAGCGTATTTATCTGCTTTAGTATAGTTTTTTTAACTGTATTTTATGTAGTTTCTAAAGGGATTAAAAGCGGAATTGAAAAACTAAATATATATATGATGCCATCACTATTTATACTTCTTATAGGACTTTTATTATATGCAATATTTGCTAGTGGCAACTTTACTCAAGCTTTAAGCTTTATATTTATTCCTGATTTTAGTAAACTTTTAAATGCTGAGTTAATATTACAAGCTTTAGGGCTAGCATTCTTTTCTATGTCAATGGGTGTTGGCACAGTAGCTACTTATGCGGCCAGCCTACCAGATGGGACAAATTTAGTCAAATCAACTTTTTCAATCGTATTTATTAATATATTAATTGGTATTATGATGGGGCTTGTGGTATTTTCATTTATACCGATTATAGATGGACAACCAGCTAGCGAAGGAGCCGGACTTATCTTCGTATCTCTTACATCTTTATTTGCTCAAATGGGAATTATAGGAAATATTCTTGCAATTGCATTTTTTATGTCTTTACTTTTTGCTGGTATCACATCAGCTGTATCTATGATTGAGCCATTTGCCTTGTATTTGATTCATAAATTTAATATAAGTAGAAATAAAGCGATAATTACAATTGGCTTTTTTGTGTATATTTTAGGTTTGCTTTGTATGCTATCATATTATGGAAGTACTAGTAGCTATTTTTCTATTCCAGCTGTAACTATAGGAAATGAGAAACCAATAGCATTTTTTGATGTTTTAGACCTACTTACATCAAATATTTTAATGCCTCTTGGTGCTTTAACATTTAGTATTTTTGTTGGTTATATTCTTAAAAAGGAGGGATTATTTACTCTATTTTCAGGCTTTATGTCTAGATCATGGTTTGAAATTTGGTACTTTACACTCCGTTATGTTGCTCCACTTGCGATTTTACTAATTGGAGCTTATCAAATTATAAGCAAAGTTTAATAAAAAGGAAAAATATGGCAAAAAAATTTATAGATATAATGGATACTACTTTTAGAGATGGTTTCCAATCTGTATTTGGCGCAAGAGTGCTAATGAATGATTTTTTACCTGCAGTAAGTGCAGCAAAAGAAGCTGGGATTACTCACTTTGAATTTGGTGGTGGCGCTAGATTTCAAAGCCTATACTTCTACTTAAATGAAGATGCATTTACAATGATGGATAAATTTAGAGAAGCAGCTGGTAAGGATGCAAATCTACAAACTCTATCTCGTGGCGTAAATACTGTAACTTTAGATACTGGTAGTCGTGAATTAGTAGATATGCACGCAAAATTATTTGCAAAACATGGAACTACAACAATTAGAAACTTTGACGCCCTAAATGATGTCAAAAATTTAGAATATAGCGCTCAAAGAATCAAACATCACGGATTAAAACATGAGGTAGTAGTAACTATGATGGATCTACCACCAAACTGTGTTGGTGCGCACGATGCTGCATTTTATGAAAAATGTCTAAGAGAAATTTTAGATAGTGGAATTGAATTTGATAGCGTTTGTTTTAAGGATGCAAGTGGTACAAGTAGCCCAGAAAAGGTCTATCAAACTATCAAAATGGCAAGACGACTACTAGGCGATAATATACATCTAAGATTACATACACACGAAACAGCAGGAGTTAGTATAGCTTGTTACTTAGCAGCTCTTGAAGCTGGTGCTGATGGTATAGATCTAGCTGCTAGCCCAGTAAGTGGCGGAACTAGCCAGCCAGATATTCTTACAATGCTTCACGCTGTAAAAGGCAAAGATTATGATCTAGGCGGATTAGAAGTTGATAAAATTTTAAAATACGAAGATGTATTACATGATTGCTTAAAAGATTATTTTATGCCACCTGAGGCTACACAAGTAAGTCCATTGATTCCATTTTCACCAATGCCAGGTGGAGCATTAACGGCTAATACGCAAATGATGAGAGATAATAATATCTTAGATAAATTTCCAGCAGTTATTAAAGCTATGAGAGAAGTAGTAGAAAAAGGCGGATATGGAACAAGTGTAACCCCAGTTAGCCAATTTTATTTCCAACAAGCTTTTAATAATGTAATGTTTGGTCCATGGAAAAAGATAGCTGAAGGCTATGGCAAGATGGTTTTAGGTTACTTTGGTAAAACTCCTGTAACTCCAAATGCAGAGATTGTAGAACTTGCTGCTAAGCAATTGAATTTAGAACCTACAACTGCACCAGCTATCGATATAGCTGATAAAGATGAAACAAAATCAATTGCCTACACAAAAGCACTGCTAGAAAAAGAAGGTATAGAAGCTACTGAAGAAAATATCTTTATTGCAGCAGCATGCAAAGAAAAAGGTATTGCATATCTAAAAGGTGAAGGTAAAGTTATGGTTCGCAAAAATAGCGATGCTATAAAACCAGCTACAAAATCTAGCTCAAATCAATTTAGCGTTACAGTAAATGGCCATAATTATAATGTTGAAGTTGCAGAAGGATTTGATAATTTTACTTTAAAATCCATTACTCCTGCTAAAGAATCTAGTCAACCAAAAGATGAGCCAAAAGCAGTAAGCTCTACTGGAGCATCAAATGAAATTACAGCTACAATGTCAGCTGGAGTGTTTAAAATTCTAGTAAATATTGGCGATAGCGTAAAAGCAGGTCAAACAGTTGTAATTTTAGAAGCAATGAAAATGGAAATTCCAATTGAAGCTGGATGCGATGGAGAGGTTGAAGAAATTCTAATTTCACAAGGCCAAACCGTAGAAGATGGCCAGCTATTAGTCAAACTAAAATAATCCAAAAGTCGCCAAATTTTGGCGACTTTTACTAAATTATAAAATTTATTATTAAAATTTACAAATCTTTTACAAAATCAAACCAAAGATTAAGCTAAAAAATACTAAAATTGAACATCAAATTTAATTCTATAAAAAAGGTAAAACTATGATAAAGGATTTAGATAAGCTAGGCTTAAGTGATATCAAAGAGATTTATCATAATCTAAGCTATGATGAGCTTTTTGCTCATGAGAAAGCAAATAATGAAGGTTATGTCACAGATAATGGAACCTTTAGTGTGGATACTGGAATTTTCACAGGTCGCAGTCCTAAAGATAAGTATTTTGTAAATCAAGATCCAAGTAATAAATATCTAGCATGGGGTAAAGTTAATCAACCTATGACAAAAGAGACATTTGATAAACTCCTTGCTAAAGCAAAATCCCAACTAAGTGGTAAAAATATCTATATCCAAGATGCATATTGTGGCTCTAGCCTAGCAAGTCGCAAAAGCGTAAGATTTGTAACTGAAGTTGCGTGGCAAGCGCACTTTGTCAAAAATATGTTTATCCGTCCAACTCAAACTGAACTAACTGACTTTACTCCTGATTTTGTGGTATATAACGCTTGTAAATGCGTAAATGATGAGTATGAAAAAGATGGATTAAACTCAGAAGTATTTGTAATATTTAATATAGAAGAAAATATCGCAGTAATAGGTGGCACCTGGTATGGTGGAGAGATGAAAAAGGGAATATTTTCTATGATGAACTACTGGCTACCACTAGAAAATAAACTATCTATGCACTGTAGCGCAAATGTAGGCAAAGATGGCGATACTGCTCTATTTTTTGGATTAAGCGGAACAGGTAAAACAACCCTATCAACTGACCCAAATAGAGCCCTAATCGGCGATGATGAGCATGGCTGGGATGATGAAGGGGTATTTAACTTTGAAGGCGGATGTTATGCAAAATGTATCAATCTAGATCCTAAAAGCGAACCTGAAATCTATGCTGCTATTAAACGTGATGCACTATTAGAAAATGTATGCATCGATCAAAATGGCGTAGTAGATTATAGCGATGATTCAAAAACAGAAAATACTCGTGTAAGTTATCCAATAGAACACATTCCAAATCACGAACCAAGCTTAAAAGCTGGTCATCCAAAAAATATTATCTTCCTTACAGCTGATGCATTTGGCGTACTTCCTCCAGTATCAAAGCTTACAAAAGAACAAGCTATGTATTACTTCTTAAGTGGTTATACGGCAAAAGTTGCTGGTACTGAACGTGGAATTACTGAGCCTCAAGCGACATTTTCAGCATGCTTTGGCGAACCATTTATGCCACTTCATCCAACCGTATATGCAAGACTATTAGGCGAAAAAATTGACAAACACGAAGTAAATGTATATCTAGTAAATACTGGCTGGAGTGGCGGTGCTTATGGTATTGGCAAAAGAATGAGCATAAAAGCCACTAGAGCTTGTATAAACGCTATTTTAGATGGTAGTATTCAAAAATGCGAATTTGAAAACTTTGAAAAATTTAATCTAGCTATACCAAAATCACTTGATGGTGTTGAAACTAATCTGTTAAATCCTATCAACACATGGGCTGATAAAAATGAATATATCGCTGCAAGGGATAATCTAGCTAATATGTTTATTAGTAACTTTAAACGTTATGAGGATGTAGCTGAAGGCGTACAATTTGCCAAGGCTGGCCCTACAAACTAACCCTACTCCGCCCTATTTTGGGTGGATTCTTCTACTATTTTTATTATTTTATTAAGGATTTTTTCATGCAAAAAATGTGGCAAGGTAGATTTAGCGAAGCTAGTAGTGAGCTATTAGAAGCTTTTAATGCATCGATTGAATTTGATAAAGAGCTGTATGCTCAAGATATTGCTGGTTCAAAAGCTCACGCAAAGATGCTAGGTAAATGCAAAATCATTGAAGATGAAGCTGTAAATAAAATCTTAGAAGGATTAGATCAAGTAAAATCTGAGATAGAAAATGGAGAATTTAAATTCAACATAGCCGATGAAGATATACATATGGCAGTTGAAAAAAGACTTAGCCAGATTATTGGAGCTGAATTTGGCGGTAAATTACATACTGCAAGAAGTAGAAACGATCAAGTAGCTCTTGATTTTAGACTCTTTGTTTTAGAAGCAAATTTAGATCTAGCTAAACTACTTTTAAATCTTATCAAAACTCTAAATAGCATCGCTAAAGAACATAAATCTACCCTAATGCCAGGCTTTACGCATCTCCAACACGCTCAACCCGTTAGTCTAGCATATCATTTGCTAGCCTATGCATTTATGTTTAGTAGGGATTATGATAGGCTTATTAGTAGCCACAAACGCAACAATCTAAGCCCACTTGGATCATGCGCAATGGCTGGAACCCCACACCCGATTGACCGTGAGATGGTTGCTAGTGAATTAGGCTTTGATGGTATTACACCAAATGCGATGGATAGTGTAAGTGATAGAGATTTTGCATTAGAGTTATTATTTAATCTTAGCGTGGTATTTACCCACACCTCTAGATTGTGCGAAGAATTAATCTTATGGAGTAGCAGTGAGTTTGGATATATTACAATTAGCGATAAATTTAGCACTGGATCAAGCATAATGCCACAGAAAAAAAACCCAGATGTGGCTGAGTTAATTAGAGGTAAGACTGGTAGAATTTATGGTAATTTAATCTCTTTACTAACTACTATGAAATCTCTACCACTAGCTTATAATAAAGATATGCAAGAGGATAAAGAGTGTGTATTTGATAGTGTCAAAAATGCCAAAAACTCACTAATTATACTAAATGCGATGATAGAAGAAATTAAATTTAATAAAGAAAATATGTTAAAAGCAACTAAAATTGGACACCTAAGCGCTACTGATTTAGCTGATTATTTGGTCAAGAAAAAGTTTATTCCATTCCGTCAAGCACACTTTATAACTGGTAAATGTGTTGCCTTAGCTGAAAGTTTTGGCAAAGATTTAAGTGAGTTAAGTCTAAATGAGTTACAAAGTGTAGAGCCTAATATTAGCGCCGATGTTTTAGAACTTTTAACGCTAGAGAGTTCTAAAGAGGCTAGAAAAAGCCTTGGAGGAACAAGTGATTATAGTGTAGATATCCAGCTTGAGTTAATTGATAAATTTATAAAATCACAAGAGATATAACAACTTTGCTACGCCCTATTTTGCTACAAAATATCTTTTTATCATATTTCATCATGGGCGTAGCATAATAATCTTTTAATTTGCAATATTATAACTTTAAATTATAATTTCAACTAAAGCTTTTTATTAAAAATTTAATAATTTAAAATATAAACTTAAACCAAAAATAAATATTGTAAAAAATTAGTTAAATTTTATCTAATTTTAATTAATTTTTTCACAAAAATACTAAAAATTTGATATAATAAAGTTATTTTATTTTAAGGAGAGTTAATGAAAGCGTTAGCTATAGTTGCAATTAGTGCAAGTATGATGTGGGCAGCCATAAATATTAATACAGCTAGTAAAAATGAGCTAATGGAGCTTCCAGGTATTGGCGAAAGCAAGGCCGAAGCAATTATATCATACAGACAAAAAAGCAAATTTAATAGTATTGATGAGATTAAAAATGTCTCTGGGATAGGTGATAAAATTTACGAAAATATCAAAATAGATCTAATTACAAGTGGTGCAACTGATACAACAAATCTAAAAAGTCTAAACAAAGAAAATAAAAAACCGGCTAAAAAAGATAATAATAACAAAGCCAATAAAGATAATAATTTAACAAAAAAATAGTTAAATTTGACATAGTTGTAGTAATTTTGACTACTTTTGTATCCAAATTTTGGCTAAAATAAAAAAAATTAATAAATTTTAGCTAAAATTTGCTTTTATGCCTTGACAAATAGAAATATTTTTTGTATAATTCAACTTCATTTTTTAAGTGTCTTGTTAGCTCAGCCGGTAGAGCATCTCCCTTTTAAGGAGGTGGCCGTTGGTTCGAATCCAACACAGGACACCACTTTGGTCGCTTAGCTCAGTTGGTAGAGCGCCACCCTTACAAGGTGGATGTCATAAGTTCGAGTCTTATAGCGACCACCATTTATTCTTAAATTTAGGTGCGGCGGTAGTTCAGCTGGTTAGAATATCGGCCTGTCACGCCGG
>NZ_JAGCNF010000009.1 GCF_017646085.1 Campylobacter sp.
CTCCCTCACTTATCTCGCTCTTGCCTAAAGTTAAAAAATTATAAAAATTATCAATACTACTATGACGCTTACTAATCTCTAAAAGCACTCTAGCTTTTGCCATTATCCGCTCTATTGCGCTGCATTTTAGCTCGCTATCGATATTTCCATTTTTTAGCGTAGCTCGCTTGGTGGCTAGATTATCAACTATTATATTATAGATTTTTGATTGCATAATAGAACTTATAATCTTACTTGAGTTTAGCTCATTATTTATAGTATAGATTAAATTTTTAAGCTCAAATAAAAATATAGCTCCATTTTGATTTAAATTTGAGTAATTGAGCGCAGGAGAAGCCATAAACTCATCATCAAATCCAAGACTAGCAAAGCGATTTGATGGCATAAATTCACTAAAATCATCAAAAAGACCCAACTGATAATTTTGTTTTTTAGGTGCTAGTTTGGCACTTTTTTTATCAGGATGAAGTAGACCTTTTATAATATCTCCATGCCCTGCTGAACTTAAAATATCAAAAAGCTCTTTAGCGTGCGCATTACCAATTCCACGAGCATACTCCATTATATGAATAAAGGCCATAATATCTTTAGGATTAACTAAAATAGCTACTAAATCAATAAGCGCCTTTATCTCACGAGCCTCAAAAAAGCTCACACCACCTTTTCGTTTGCAGCTTATTCCCCACTCTTTTAGTGCTACCTCTAATCCATCAGCACTAGAATTATTACGAAAAATTATGGCAATATCGCTTTTATGATATCTGCTCTTTGCGATTATCTCAGCTACTGCACTATACTGGACAAAAAGCTCATCATATACTAATAAAACAGGAGATTTAAACTCACCATCACGACTTACTTCAAGCGATTTTGGATATAGCCTTGGATTATTAGCAATTACTTTATTTGCTAAGGCTAGGATTTTAGCGCTTGAGCGATAATTGGTATTAAGAGAGTAGATATTTGCACCTATATATCTCTCTTTAAAACTGCCAATAATCTCTATATTTGCCCCATTAAATGCATAAATACTTTGATCAAAATCACCAACACAAAACAAACTTTTAGCATTAAATGCATCTATTAATGAACCTTGAAGCGAATTTGTATCTTGATACTCATCAACTAAAATTTCATCAAAGCAGATTGCAGAGCCGTTTTTTAGTTCATTACGCATTTTAATAAGTAAATCATTAAAATCAGCATAATTAAACTGCATCTTTGTCTCTTCAAATTCACGCAAAATATCATCATAAATTGCAGCAAATTCAGCCTGATCTGGATAATTTAAAGCAAACCAATCCTCAAAACTTTCATCATTTACACAACTATTGCAAAATAGCGAATAAATATCATACAAATACGCACCACTATAACCCTTTGTATCGCTAATTCTATGAAATTGCCTCCTGTCTGCAATACTCTTTAATAGTGTTTTAAGCTCACTTGGCTGCTTTAAAATCACCCCTTTGCCTAAGCTTTTTAAAAGCAGATTTGAGACTGAGTGAAATGTGCCAGCTCTAATTTGTTTTATAATTTTACCATCAAAATATTTCTCAAGCCTCTCAATCATCTCACTAGCTGCTTTATTAGTAAATGTTAAAAGCAGTATTTTATCAGCACTTATACCAGAATTTAAAAGGTGCGCAATCCGAGCTACAATAGTGCTAGTTTTACCTGTGCCTGCGCTTGCAATTATTAAATTATGACCCATTGCTGCTGTGGCGGCTCTATATTGCTCCTTATTTAACTTCGACAATGGCATTATTTAGCCTTATTTGAACGATTAATAGCCTCTAAATGCGATTCATAATTAGCACTAAATATATGACCACCTGTGCTTTTATCACGGACAAAGTATAGATAATTTGTCTTTTTAGGAAAAATTGCAGCTTTAATCGCATCAAAGCTTACATTGCATACCGCACTTGGTGGCAAACCAGCATATTTATAAGTATTATAGCGACTCTTATCTTGAGCAATTTTTTTAGGCGTGATTTTCTCGTGTGAGTGTAGGTCATAATTTAGCGTACCATCCATTTGAAGCTTCATACCAATTTTTAACCTATTATATATGACAGAAGCGACTAACGCCATCTCGTCTTTGTTAGCAGCCTCTTTTTGTACTATAGAAGCTACGGTGATAAACTCATACCATCGTCTCTCATCCCACTCGCCAAAAATCTTTCTACTTAGGCTCTCATGCTGTTTTTTAGATGTGTTAATTAGATAATAAACTAAATGCGCCTCCCCAATTCCAACTGGAACTTTATATGTCTCAGGGATTAAAAACCCCTCTTTTATAGGCGCATTTTCTAAGTAGCTTTTCATTAATTCATTATAGTTTAGCCCCAAATTTTTAGAAATTTCATAGAAAAAATATGCTGTAGTTTCACCAGGAATTAGCGTAATATCTCTCATTGCAGCTTTAGCAGTTGTAAGCTTGTATAAAAAATCAAATTTGCTAAGGCTAGTCTGCCCAATTTCAATCCATCCAGATTGCGGAAATCCCATCAAAACTAAAATATATTTATCAAATTCATCAACCTTAAAATTTAGCTTAGCTAAATAAGATATAATTTCGCCTACACTTCCCTTTGGTAGATATACCGCCTTGCTGGTGTTCATCGTTTGAGATAGTGAAGCAAAAATCGATAGGAAAAATATGAGTACAATTTCACAAATGATAAATAAAAACCGCTTTTTAGCTGTGTTTTTGATGCTATTTATTTCCATTTTTGTTGCCCTTTTTATATGGTTAAAAATTGGTATAAAGATAGAAAGTCTAAATTTTAGCCAATTTAAAATTTCGCAATTATATATAAAATTAGATAACAAAATTACACTAAGAGTAAAAAATATCGATATTTTACCATTGACTAATGAAAAAAATAACACTAAACCATCCTTAGAATTTTTACATTATCTAAGCTGGATTGATATGCTTTTTGAGACAATTGAACTTAAAAATATTACAAATGGTGAGCATAAATCATACTTTATCTATGCTGATAATAAATTTAATCTAAATAATACAGATTTATATATAAATGCAAATTTTGCTAGACAAAATCATAATCTAAATATTGCTGTAAATGAAATTACATTAAAAGATTTTAACACTACAATTAATGGATATTTAGAGCTAAATTTCTATAATGATAAACATAAATTTAGTGGAAAATTTAACTCCTATGAACTTAGCGGAAATCTAGGACTAAATATAGAAAATGATATTTTAACCTATGAACTTAACGATGTGAGTGCTGATACTATTGAGCAGTTTGTGAACGCATTAGCTAGCGCTACTGGGCTTGATAATGAGATTAAAAACTGGATTTATGGGTATATAAAAGCTAAAGATTATAGGGTTGAGATTTTACGTGGTAAATTTGATTTAAACTCTAATGATCCGCTAATCTCAAAGCTCTATGGTAAAGCCACAGCAGCATCGCCAGTAGTAAAGTTTCACCCAAATCTCCCAGCAGCCACTGCTAATAGCGTAGATGTGATATTTGAGAATTCTGGACTTAAATTTGATATAAAAGATCCAAAATATCAAGGTTCTAGCGCTATAGTAAATTTAAGCATAAATGAGCTAATTAATAAGCCAAATTTAATACTAGATATTTATACTAAAACATTATATAGTAATGATATAAATAATATACTAAAAGCCTACAATATAAATATCCCAATCACACAAAATAGTGGCAATATGGACGCAAAGCTTGGCTTGATTATAGACCTAAGCAATATAATTGTACAAGCCAATGGGGAGTTTATACTTAATGGCGATATTGATATCTCTGGAGCAAAATTTAATACCAATCATGCTAAAATAATTTTAAAAAACGATAAACTCACCATAGAAAATAGTCATGTAAAAAATAGTATTTTTGATGCAAATTTTAGTGCTTTTATTGATGCAAGTACGCAACAAGCATGGTTTGATACTAAATTTAACTCTATTACTATTCCAAATCTACTTGATATTAAAAATCTAGATGATAATATCACGCTTGATTTTAGCAAAGCCCCAAAAATCAACTCCAAAACTTTAGGATATGAACTAAATATTACCAATCCAATTACGCTAAATATACCTAGCATAGAACCGCTTAAGCCCTACTCTGCGCTTATAAATGATTTAAATATCACCAAAGCCGCAATTAACATCACAACTAATAATTTTATAGATATCAATGCAAGAGTTAATGATGCTAAATTTGATATTCCAATGCTAGCCAAAAAGGATGGAAATTACACCGATGATAACTTTACCATTAATGTTAGCAATATTATTAATGTAAAAAGTGATAGTGGCATAGTAGAGGCTAGCATAATTAATGATGAGGTAAATATATTTTTAAATTCAGCCAAAATTACTATAAATTCTAATGCTGCCAAAGGTGATTTTGATAAAAATCTAAGCTTTATAGCCAATGATACTATATTAAATGTAGCCGATATTAATAAAAGTGTATCGTTTAACCATTTTAACGGACGCAAAACTAGCGACACACTTAAATTTGATGGTGAATTTGCTGGTGGTTATATCTCAATTACCGAAGGAAATAATATATTACGTATCAAAGGTGAAGGAATTGCGGCTGAATCTGTTAATGATCTTTTAGATTTAAATTCATTTAGCGAGGGGGTTTTTGGGTTAAAAGTTATCGGAAAAAATAGTAAAAATTTCAAAGCCGACCTAAAACTACAAGATACATATCTTAAAGATTATAAAATTTATAATCAACTTTTAGCATTTTTAGACTCTATTCCGAGCTTGCTTATTTTTAAGGTACCCGATTTTAATAATAAAGGCTTTAGTGTTGAAAATGGTATTATTAGACTTGAGCGAATTGATGATAATCTAACAATTCACGCTATTGATATTAAAGGTGCGACTGCTGATATAGTTGGAAATGGAGCTATAAATTTAGCTACAAATGCTATTGATGTTACTCTAGAACTAAAACTATTAAAAGATGCTAGCTCAATCATTGATAAAATTCCACTAGTAAATTATATACTTCTAGGAAAAGATAAAAGCATATCTACAATTATAAAAATTAGCGGAACAATTGATGAGCCAATTATTAAAACTCAAGTAGTGACTGATGTATTAAAAACACCATTTAATATAATTAAAAATACTCTAACCTTGCCATTTGTGATTTTTGAGTAATTTAGGTTAAATTTAGTTAGTTATAATATCAAGACAAAGGAGACAATATGCAAAAACATCAATTTCAAACACAAGTAAGTGATCTTTTAAATTTAATGATTCACTCACTTTATTCTAATAAAGAGATATTTCTAAGAGAGTTAATCTCAAATGCAAGTGATGCGCTAGATAAATTAAACTATCTGTGCCTCACAGATGATGAATATAAATCGTTAAATTACAGCCCAAGAATAGATATTAAACTAGATAAAGAGGCTAAAACTTTAACAATTAGCGATAATGGTATAGGTATGGATGAGAGCGATCTAATCAACAATCTAGGAACAATCGCGAGAAGTGGAACTAAAGGCTTTATAGACTCTATGAGCGGAGATGCTAAAAAGGATAGCTCACTAATAGGCCAATTTGGTGTAGGATTTTACTCAGCCTTTATGGTAGCAAGCAAAATAGAGGTAATCAGCCGTAAAGCTCTAAGCGATGAAGCGCATAAATGGAGTAGCGACACAAATGGATATGAAATTTCAAAATCTAGTCTATCAAGCCACGGAACACAGATTACACTATATCTAAATGATGATGAATTTTGCGATAGTTTTAGAGTTGAAAATATTATCACAAAATACTCAAACCACATCCCATATCCAATCTTTATGGATAAAGATGAATGGATAGCACCACAAGGCGATGAAAAAGATGGCCACTATGAGAGCAAAAACTCGCAAATAAATAAAGCTAGCGCTTTATGGAGAATGAGTAAATCTGGATTAAAAGATAGCGATTACAATGATTTTTATAAACAAATAAGCCACGATAGTAGCGATCCGCTTATGCATATTCACACAAAAGCCGAGGGCAAAATAGAATACTCTACTCTATTTTATATACCTTCATCTCAACCATTTGATCTATTTAGGGTTGATTATCAAAGCGGCGTAAAACTATATGTAAAGCGTGTATTTATTACTGATGATGCCAAAGAATTACTTCCACCATATCTTAGATTTGTTCGTGGGGTTATGGATGTAGAGGATATCCCATTAAATGTGAGTCGTGAAATTTTACAAGAAAATAAAATTCTAGCTACAGTAAAAGACCAAAGCGTAAAAAAAATATTAAATGAA
>NZ_JAGCNF010000054.1 GCF_017646085.1 Campylobacter sp.
TTTATTGTTAAAACCATTTGCTAAAGGATTTTTTAGTTCATATTTTAAGCCAAAATTTGATTATCCAGTGGATGATAGATTTTTTAAAATTGCTAGAATTAGGCAAGATTTTAAAGTAATTTTGTTTTTAGGTGGTTCACAAGGAGCTAATTTTATTAATACTTTAGCATTAAATTTAGCTCCAAATTTAGCCCAAAATGGTATAAAAATTATTCATCAATGTGGCCAAAAAGAATACGATGCAATGATACGTAAATATCAAGAACTAAATATAGAGGCTGAAGTCTTTGCTTTTAGTAAAGATATTGAACATTATATGAATAGAGCCGATTTTTGTATTAGTAGGGCTGGGGCTAGTACGATTTGGGAGTTGTGTGCGGCTGGGTTACCTACGATTTTTATTCCATTTCCGTATGCGGCAAATAATCATCAATTTTATAATGCAAAATTTTTGTGTGATCAAGGCGCTGGAATGATTGTAAGTCAAGATGAGTTAAATTTAGATAGTGTAAAAGAGATGATTTATAGTGCGAATTTAAAAGAAATCTCTCAAAAACTATTAAATTTAATAGATAAAAATGGCTCAAAAATTATAATTAATGAGATTTTGAAAAATTGTAAAAAATAGTGATTTTATGGCTATTTACTTAGAAGTTTTAAATTTATATCAAAAAATTGTGTAAAATGGCTTAATTTTTGTGTAAAAATGGGCTAAACCCTTGAATTTAGCGGTAAAATAGTGTAGAATTAGAATGTAAATTTCCACATAAGGATTAACAATGACAAAAGCAGAATTTGTAGGCCTAGTAGCTGCTAAAGCCAGCTTAACTAAAAAAGATGCAGAAGCTGCACTTGATGGTGTGCTTGAGACAATCAGCGAAGTGCTAACAAAAGGCGATAGCGTAACCTTTGTTGGTTTTGGTACTTTTAGTATATCAGAAAGAGCTGCTAGAACAGCTAAAGTTCCAAGTACTGGTAAAGAAGTTAAAGTTCCAGCTAAAAAAGTTGTTAAATTTAAAGTTGGTAAAAATTTAAAAGATGCAGTTGCTGAGTGCAAAACTTGTAAGAAAAAATAATCTTCTCCCTCTTCGCTTGAAGAGGGCTTTATTTATATTATATTCCATCGTAAAAATTTATAAATTAAAATCAAAATTCAACCAAATTTAGCTAAAATATATCTATGAGAGTAGATAAATTTTTAAATACAGTTAATATTACTAAGCGTAGAGCCATTAGCGAAGATATGTGCAAAAGTGGCGTTGTGAGTATCAATGGTATTGTAGCAAAACCTAGCAGAGATGTTAAAATCGGTGATAAGATTACGATTAAATTTATTGCTAAAGAGGTGAGCTATGAGGTTTTAGCTATTCCAGCAACTAAATCAATTCCAAAAAGCGAGCAAAATAGCTATGTTAAAGAGATTTAAGTTAGGCTTAAATGAGCTAGATACTCTTATAAATGAGTTGCCAAATAGTGGAATTATTGCCCTTAGAGGTAATCTAGCTAGTGGCAAAACAACGCTTAGTAAAGCTATCATAAATAAGAATAATCCAGCTATTGTAACCTCTCCAACTTTTAGTATAATGCAAGATTATGGTCAAATTTACCATTATGATATTTATCAGGGCGGATTTGAGGCTATTAAAAGAAATGGTCTGTATGAGAATTTATATGAAGATGGTTTACATATTGTTGAATGGGCCGATGATGAGCTGCTTAAATTTGCTGACAAAAATGGGTTAGATATCTGTATTGTAGATATTATAGTTAGTGGCAATGAGAGAGTTTATGAGGTAAGCTATGCATAGATTAGAAGTCTTAAATTTAAAGAAAAATATTAAAAAAACAAATATTATAAACGGTGTTTCGTTAGAGATTAAAAGTGGTGAAGTCGTAGGGCTTTTAGGGCCAAATGGTGCTGGTAAAACTACGACATTTTATATGATTTGCGGATTAATTTTGCCTAGTAGCGGACAGATTATGCTAGATGGTAAAGATATAACGTCTAATCCATTACATAAAAGAGCTATGCAAGGTATTGGCTATTTACCTCAAGAAAGTAGTATTTTTAAGGATTTAACAGTTGAAGAAAATCTAACTTTAGCAGCACAAATAGTATATAAAGATAGCAAAAGCATCGATGTAAAGGTTGAAGAGATGTTAAATTTGCTAAATATAGAGCCGATTCGTTCTAGAAAAGGGCTTAGTCTAAGTGGCGGTGAGAGGCGAAGATGTGAAATTGCTAGAAGTTTGATGATTATGCCTAAATTTTTACTACTTGATGAACCTTTTGCTGGGGTTGATCCAATTGCAGTAGCTGATATTCAAAGCATTATAAATGATTTAAAAAAGCTAAATATTGGAATCTTAATCACTGATCATAATGTGCGTGAAACTTTAGCAATCTGCGATAGGGCTTATGTGATAAAAAGTGGAACGCTACTAGCTAGTGGAAGCGCAAACGAGGTGGCAAATAATCAGCTTGTTAGAACCCATTATTTGGGTGAAGAGTTTAGATTGTTAGACTAATGAAACTCTCTCAAAAGCTCACTGCAAAAACTAAATTAAATCAGACTCTACGTAGCTGGTTGCCAATTTTACAGGTTGCTAGTGATGAGTTAAAGGAGACTTTAGAACCATTTATTGAGAAAAATCCATTTGTACAGCTTGAGCCAAATCCAAAAAGTAGATCATTAAATTTCTACAGCGATATCTACAAAACAAGTATTAGCGATACTATAGAATCTAGTATTATTTATAAAGAGAGCTTGTATGAAAAGCTAAGTTCGCAAATTGATGATAAATTATTTCCATCTAAGCGCTCTAAAGATATAGCAAATTTGATAATTGAATGCATAAATTGTGAAGGTTATTTTGAGTGGGATGATGGAATTTTTATAGGATTTAGTAAAGATGAAGTTGAGCGAATTCGTGCTAGATTTGCCTATTTAGAGCCTGTTGGGGTAGGGGCCGTAGATTATAAAGAGAGCTTTATATTTCAACTTGATGAGCTTTGCGATAATGATGAGATTTATGAGCTTTGTGTTGAAATTATTCAAAATTTTGAAAATATAAGTAAATTTACAAAGTGTAAAAATTATGATACTGCTATGGCTTTAATACGCAAATTTAAAAATCCTCCAGCAATTGAGTATATGGATGATGAAATGCTAGTCATTCCTGATATTTTTGTTTATGATAGCGATGATGGTATAGAAATAGCAATCAATGATGAGTTTTATCCAAATATTCATATTGATACTGAAGGAATAGATGAAAAAAGTGAATTTGTTGCTGGAAAAATAAAAGAGGCAAGGGATTTAATCGATGCTTTAGAGATGAGAAAATCAACACTTCATAAAATCGGTTTAATGATAATTGAATATCAATACGACTATTTTTTTGGTGGAGATATAAAGCCAATGAAACTAAAAGATATCGCAGAAGATTTAGGTAGAAATCCATCAACTATTAGTAGGGCTATTCAAAATAAATATCTAAGCTCAAAGCGTGGGATTGTTCCGCTTAAGAATTTTTTTGCTGCTGCTGCTTCCCAAGAGGTTTCAAATGCCGCCATTAAAGAATTCTTATTAAATTTAATAAAAAATGAAAATCGTATTAAGCCATTAAGTGATGAAGCGATTCTTGCTATGATTGAGAGTGAATTTAAAATTAAGTTAGTTCGCAGAACTATTACTAAATATCGCAAAGCTTTAAATATTGCTAGCTCGAGTGAGCGTAAAAAGCTTTATGCGATTCAGGGATGAAAATATAGATTAAAACAATAAAATTAAAAAAGGAAAAATATGCAAATTGATATAAATTTAGATAAAAATAGTTATAAAGTATATATAGATGAACTATCTACACTTAAGTTTAAAGGTAAAGTTGCAGTTATTACTAATTCAAAAGTTGGTGGATTATATTTAGCTGAAGTTTTATCACTGATTGAAGCTGATGAAAAATATACCATTACTATTCCAGACGGGGAGGAGTATAAAAATTTAGCCACGATTGAAAATATCTTAGAACAGCTTTTTGTTAGCCGATTAGATCGTTCTAGTACTATTATCGCACTTGGCGGTGGAGTGGTTAGTGATATGAGCGGATTTGTAGCAAGCATTTATGAAAGAGGGATTGATTTTATTACTATTCCTACAACGCTTTTAGCTCAAGTTGATGCGAGCGTTGGCGGTAAAACCGGCGTAAATAACAAATTTGGTAAAAATTTAATTGGTAGCTTTTATCAACCTAGAGCAGTATATTGCGAGAGTAGATTTTTAAAAACTCTACCTAGACGTGAATTTGCCGCCGGAATTGCTGAGGCAATTAAAATGGCTATTATGTTTGATGAGAAGTTTTTTGAATTTTTTGAGAGATGCGATGTGCAAAACTCAGATGATTTAACTAAGATTATTCAAAGATGTGTGGAATTAAAGGCAATGGTTGTAGGTCAAGATGAACGTGAAAAGGGTCTTCGAGCAGTTTTAAATTATGGTCATACATTTGCACATGTAATAGAAAATGAGCTAAATTATAAAGGGCTTTTGCATGGCGAGGCAGTGGCCATAGGAATAAATATGGCAAATAGATTAGCGGTAAATTTAGGCTTATTAAGTGTTAGTGAGGCTGATAGAATTGAGGATTTATTAACTAAATTTAATTTGCCAACAAAATATAAAATAAAAGATGAAAATGCATTTTATGAGTCATTTAGCCTAGATAAAAAAAGTGAAAATAGCGTGATTAAATTTATCCTACCAGATGGAATTGGTAAAAATATCATAAAAAGTGATATTAAAAAAGAACAAGTAATTGAAGTTTTAAGGCTATTTAAATGAGTAAAATTCTTTGGATTTTGATATTTTTTGCTAGCGTATTAGCTGGCAATCAATCTCAAATTCTAACCATAAATGATAATATAAATAGGCTTGATGCAACTCTAAAAGGTAATATTTGGCTGATAAAATATGCCAATTATAATACTTACCAAAATCTACTTTTAGAGTTAGAGCAGGTACAAAATCAATTAAAAAATGGCAAATTTGAACAAAATAAAGATGAATTAAATAGCAGAGTTTCAAGCTTAAAAGAGCAGATTGAGTTATTAAAAGAGTATGAGCGCTCACCATTTCAAAGTATGCTAGCTGTGCCAGAGATTGAAGAAGAGTATAAAATCACAAATCCAATTGCAATAATTGGAGGATTTTCATATCTTAAGAGATTAAAAGGACAAAAAAGTGAGTATTATAGTCGCTTAGCTCAGCTTGAAGTAGCTGTAGATATTCTTAGCAAGAAGCAAAATTTGCTTCAAGAGCTATATGATTTAAATAAAACAGCAGCAAATTATGCAAATTTAGTTGAGATTAATAGAACTTTGAATGAATTTAATATCGCCAAAGAGATTGCCGCAACGACATTTGGAGTATATCAAACTAGACTTGATGAGGCTATTAGCCGCTCAACTGATAGTCTTACATCTCAAATTAAAGAGACATTAACTATATTTTTTACTATTATTATTGTGATTTTGATTGGATTTTTACTTAAATTTACAGCCAAAAAATATGTAATTGATAATCAAAAATTCTACACTATAAATAAATTTATAAATGTTATTAATTTTACAATCATAATTTTTATCTTGCTTTTTGCATATATAGAAAATGTTAGCTATATGGTTACGATTCTTGGTTTTGCCTCTGCTGGTTTAGCAATTGCTATGAAAGATATGTTTATGAGTTTACTTGGGTGGAGTGTGATTATATTTGGAGGAACATTCCATGTAGGTGATAGAATTCGTGTAAGATATCAAAATGGAGATTATGTAGGTGATATTATAGATATTAGCTTACTTAGAATGACAATTTATGAAGACATTACGCTAACGACATATAAAGTAAATCGCAGAAGCGGCAGGATTATATTTATACCAAATAACTATATATTTACAGAGTTAATAGCTAATTATACTCATAGCGGTATGAAAACTGTATGGGATGGAATAGATATAATGCTAAGCTTTGATAGTAATCATAAAAAAGCTATGCATATTATTAAAAATATTGCAAGAAAGTATTCAAAAGGCTATACTGATATTGCTAAGCAGCAGATGAACAAACTGCGTGATCAGTATAATATAAAAAATACAAATGTTGAACCTAGGATATTTAGCTTTTTTGAACCATATGGTATAAATATAAGTGTTTGGTATATGAATAACTCATATGGTACACTTGCGCTACGAAGTACCATTAGTGCAGAAATTATTGAGGCGCTAAATGCTGAGAGTGATATAAAAATTGCATATCCAAAGCAGACATTATTTATAAGTAGGCATTTAGATACAATTCAGACACAACAATTAGATATAGATAAGGAAAATTTAGATTGAAAGTATATTTTAAAACATTTGGATGTAGGACAAATATCTACGATACTGAGCTTTTAAAAAGTTATGTTAAAAACTATGAGATAACTAATGATGAGGGTGTAGCTGATATTATAGTGGTAAACTCTTGCACAGTTACAAATGGCGCAGATAGTGGAGTAAGAAACTATATAAATAGTATGCGCAATAGTGGCAAAAAAGTGATATTAACTGGTTGTGGAGCAGTTAGCAAAGGTGATGAATTATTTAAAAGTTCAGCTATTTTTGGAGTTCTTGGTGCTAGCAATAAGAGTAAAATTGATGAAATGCTAGGTAAGAGTGAGCCATTTTATGAGCTAGGAGATCTAAATTTCATCGATAAAAATATAGTAAGCAACTATGAAAATCATACCAAAGCATTTATCAAGATTCAAGAGGGTTGTGATTTTGCTTGTAGTTATTGCATAATCCCAAGTGTAAGGGGTTTTAGTAGAAGCATAGATGAGGATATAATATTAAAAGAAGCAAAAACTCTAGCTAGTAACGGGTATAGTGAGATTGTATTAACTGGTACAAATATTGGTAGCTATGGCAAAGGTGTTGGAACTAGTCTTGGCAGACTAGTAGCGCATTTGGGTAAAATTAATGGAATTAAGCGAATTCGTCTTGGAAGTATTGAACCAAGTCAGATTGATGAGAGTTTTAGGGAAATTTTACATGAGCCATGGCTAGAGAAGCATCTACATATAGCGCTTCAGCATACTAGCCAACAGATGCTTACTATAATGAATAGAAGAAATAGAGCTTTAAGGGATTTAGATCTATTTTGCGAGCTAAGCTCAATGGGGTTTGCGCTTGGGACTGATTTTATCGTAGGGCATCCAGGTGAAACGCCGCAAATATGGAATGAAGCTATAGAGAATTTTAATAAATTTCCATTAACGCATATTCATGCCTTTATCTTTAGCCCACGAAATGGCACAAAATCAGCCACAATACCTATGGATGTTGATTCTCAAATTGCTAAAGAGCGGCTAAAAACGCTTCAAAATATCGTAGCGCAAAATAATCTAAAATTTAGACAAAACAATGCCGATAGACCGCTAGATGTGTTAGTAGAGAAGCAATCAAATGGAGATATCTATGAGGGTTGGGATCAATATTATAATAAAATCAAAATTAAAAGTTCTAAAAATATAGCAAAAGAGTGGGTATATATAACAGATTATGAAATTATGCAGGAATCTAATTATGCTCAAATTTAGCCAAATAAAGCTACCTAAATTTAATAAAAAATCAGCCATAATCGCAGCTAGCATTGTTTTAGTATTGCTATTTGTAATTGCTATTTTTCGCTCGATGCCTAGTAAAATTACTCTATTGGAGTATGATAATTTTTTGCAAGCTGGAGCTATTCAAAATGCTATAATAGATGGCGATAGTGTGATAATTAAAGCATTAAATAGAAGTTATATAATTCCAAAAGAGATGATAAGCTTAAGCGAGTTAGGTCAAAGGGTCGCAGTAGAGAGCAGTGGTGATGGGGGATTGATTTGGGTAGTTTTGATTTTAATGCTTTTAGCTGTAGTGGTATTTGCGGTTATTAAATTTGCACCATTTATTAAGGCGGCAAAAAAACCACAAGAAAAAAATGAGCCAGCTAGTTTACTTGAGAGCATATCTAATCAGATAACTCCAGTAGTCTCAGATATCTCATTTAACGATGTTGCAGGGATTAAAGATGTAAAAAGTGAGCTAATTGAGATAGTAGATTTTTTAAAAAATCCAACTAAATATTCAAATTTAGGCATTAAAATGCCAAAAGGCGTGCTAATGGTAGGCCCTCCAGGTGTTGGTAAAACACTAATAGCCAAAGCAGTAGCTGGAGAGGCAAATGTGCCATTTTTTTACCAAAGTGGAGCAAATTTTGTTCAAATTTATGCTGGTATGGGGGCAAAGCGTGTCAGAGAGCTTTTTAGTATGGCTAAAACATACGCACCAAGTATAATCTTTATCGATGAGATTGATGCAGTAGGCAAAGCTCGTGGCGGCAATAGAAGCGATGAGAGAGAGGCTACACTAAATCAGCTCTTAACTGAAATGGATGGGTTTTTAAGCAGTAGCGGTGTAGTTGTAATAGCAGCAACTAATAAGATTGAGATGATGGATGAAGCTTTATTGCGTAGTGGAAGATTTGATAGGCGTATATTTGTAGGAATGCCTGATATTAGTGATAGAAATGATATACTTAGTATATATTTGCAAGGCAAAAGACACTCAGTAGATATAGGTTTTGTAGCTAGGAGTACAACTGGATTTAGCGGAGCAGCACTTGCAACACTAGTAAATGAAGCAGCCATAAACGCATTAAGAAATGGCAGAGAGATTATAAATAATGATGACTTCAAGGCGGTAGAAAATAGGGTAATTGATGGTAAAAAACAAAGAACGTTTAAAAAGGGCAATAGTGGTGTTGCTAGATTTAGTTTTAGGAGCAAAACTTTATGTGCTTTACTTTCGATTAACCCAGCAGATTACCAAA
>NZ_JAGCNF010000010.1 GCF_017646085.1 Campylobacter sp.
GTAGCTCAAAATGCTGCTAAACCTGCCTACACTTGTAGGTAGGGTTTTCTTACCATAAATTATTATTTTATAACATTTTATCAATACAAATCACTACAATCTTATTAAATTCAGTTTGATATGCAAACCTTAACTTGCATTTATATATTATTTGATTTTTATTTGTGATTTATTACCACAAAGATACAATAACTCTATAATACAAACGCTATTAGCAGCGATGTATTTGCAAAATTATATTAGTATTTTCATCATTTATTTTAGTATTTTTATGTTAATTTATGCTGTATTAGAGATTGTAGCGTGGATGAAAATCTCATAAATTACCCATCGGCTAAAATTAATTAAACAATGATTAAGAAGTTTTATAATAGCTAAAATTACTAATTTTAAATCCAAAAATCTAAATTTATCTAAATATTAAGCCAAAATTTCGCAAAAACTAAGTATCATAAGCGCCAAATTAATTAGGTGAATTGTGGAATTTGTAAATTATTTAGGGCAAGAAAATGTCGTAACATTCTTTTTGCTTCTTGTGCGAACTGGTGCTTTGATGGTGTTTTTTCCATTTTTTAACCATATGCAAATTCCTATGACAATCAAAGCCACACTCTCATTTATGCTTACATTATATCTATTTCCGCTAGCTACTCCGCCGGCAAATTTAGATGGTATAAATGTTCAGTATCTTATACTTGAAGCACTCTCTGAGCTTATGCTTGGGCTATGTGCTGGGGTACTTTTGATGCTTGTTTTTGGTGCAGTGCAACTAGCAGGTGAACAGATATCGATGATTATGGGATTTTCAATGGCAACAGTTGTTGACCCACAAAGCGGAATAAATGCCCCACTAATCTCAAATATCTTAAATTTAATAGTTTTACTGGCATTTTTGTTATTTGATGGGCATCATTTAGTGTTATATTTTTTGGCTTATGGACTTGAATATATCCCGCTTGGCGGCTTCTATCCTGAACAAAATATCTTAAAATACGCTTCCCAAGGTATGGTAAATCTCTTTTTATATGGCTTTATAATCTCATTTCCGATTTTAGCCCTTACTCTAATGTCGGATTTGATTTTTGGAATGCTTATGAAGACCATGCCACAATTTAACCTACTAGTTGTAGGATTTCCAATTAAAATTACTATAGCTTTTGTTGTGCTTATGGCGATTTTAGCTGTTATTGTTAAGGTATTTACAACACTAATGATGAGAGTTTTAAACGATTTGCCAAGTTTATTTTTCTAAATAAAGCAATACATAATGAAAATTTGCGTAAAATAGTGTAAATTTTTTAAGGGGTAGTCTATGAAGGTGATTTTGCTAAATAATAATCCAGCAGTTTCAAAACTTGTGAGTGTGAGTTTAAATAAACTTGGATATACTTTTGCTGAGATTGATAATTTAGAGTATTTAACTAGCAATGATGCTGATTTAATTATATGTGATAGCGGGCTTTATGATAGTAAAATTAATTACTTAGAATATGCAAAAAATCAGCTATTTTTAATCCCTAGAAATCGAGCTGATGAGTATAATCTAGCTAAAAGCCAAACTCTACAAAAGCCATTTTTGCCAACTGATTTTATCGATGTAGTAAAAAGAATCCTAGTTGAGATTCCAAAATCAACTAAAATAGCAGAACCTAAACCTAGCAATATCGAAGTAGGAGATGAATTTGGTCAGATTCACACTAGTGATAAGCTAGATGAATTTAGCGATTTAGGTAGCGATGAGTTACTTGATGATATCAATAAACTCCAAGATGATTTTGAAAATAGCTCATTTGATGATGAAGATTATGAAGAACAAGAGCTTGAGCAATTTGAGAATTTAATCGAAGTAGCTGAGCCTAAGCCGACTAAGGATGAATTTGATGATTTTGATAGTGGATTAGGACTTGATGATGAACTTAGCAAGATTGAGAGCCTAATAGATGAATCAAAAGATGTTAATAATCTTACTGATGATTTAATTAGCGACAATAAAGAGTTAAATATTACAACAGATGAGTTTAATCTAGATAACATAGATGATGAGCTAGCTAGACTTAATAGCTTAGAATATGAGACAGATAATTTAGCAGATAAAAACCTCAATAAATCAGTAGATGAATCACAAGCTAAAAGCATAAATAATCAGATCAACACAAATAACCAAATTCAAGAATTAGATGATACTGATTTGGATCTAGATAATCTAGGTATCAAACTTGACGAGATAGATAGTTTAGATGATAAAAAAGAACTTGATGCTTTAGATAATAAAATTAATGAGATTGAAGCATTAGATGATTTAAGCAATGATGAACAAACAATAGATAATTTAGATAATCAAGCACAAGAATCAAGTCCAAGCAATAACCTTAATGACGAACAAAAATATCAAAATATTAAAGATATAACCAGCGAATATGAAAATATCGAGCTTGATATCTCAGCATTTGATGCGCTTCCTGATGGCGATAGTGAGGTTGATAATGCTGAATTTGACACTACATTTAAAGATGAACTGACAGATGAATCAACTATAAAACCAGTTGGCAAATCAGAGCTTGAATCTGAATTTCAAGATGACTCTGTTGCAGATTTGGCTACTATACCACAAGAGATTGCCGAATTTGATGAGACAGAAGAGTCAATTATCCAGCCTGAAGCAGTTGCTGAGTTTGCAACTGATGAATTTGAACAAACTCAACCAGCACAAGAATCAAAGAGCGAATTTGAATTTAAAGATGAATTAATAGATGAATCAACTCAAAAAACTCAGCCAGCATTCTTAGTCGAAGAGATTGGCCTAGATAAATTTGATAATGAGCTAGATGATCTTGAGAGTGAACTAGCAGGTTTTGAGAGCGATCTAGCAAATATTAAAAGTAGCCAAGATGAATATGAGCCTTTAGATTTTGATGAAAGTCAAGATTTTAATGAACTAGCCGACGAGAATGACCAAGTTAAAGATGTTGAATACACTGAGAATTTAAATAAATTAAGCAGTATGCTTGATGAGATTGATAATATGGATTGTGAGAATGATATGAAAAACCAAGATTTAAGCAATAGCTATGAAGCTAGCACAATTGATGAGATAGAAGAAGCTGCTATAAAAGAAGCTCTTCATGAAGAAAATAATGAAGAAAATAACCAAACCCAAAGCGAATCAAAAGCTAATCAATCAGATAAAGTCGCTGTAGAAAATAAAACAGAACTAAGCCAAAATGAACAAAATGAGATAGCTCAGGTTTTAGCCTCACAAATTGGCGAGGGATTAGGAAGAGCATTTAGCACTAGCGCCTTAAAAGATGTATTAAAAGATATTAATATTAATATTAGTATTAGTTTTGAAGGTAGATAATGAGCGGTCAAATTCTAATAATAAGCGGCCCAAGCGGAAGTGGGAAAAGTACGCTATTATCACGCTTAATGGCTGAATTTGGCAATCTTTATTTTTCTATTTCTAGCACAACTAGGGAACCACGAGCTGGAGAGAAAAATGGGGTTGATTATAACTTTATTAGTACTGATGAATTTAAACAAGGAATTGAGCAGGGTAAATTTTTAGAGTGGGCAAATGTGCATAAAAATTATTATGGCACTAGCCTAGAACCAGTAGAAAAAGCTCTAAAAGATGATAAAATTGTGATTTTTGACATCGATGTTCAGGGCTTTCATCTAGCAATGAAGCAATATAAGGAGTTAATTACCTCAGTTTTTATAACTACAAAAGATAGACACGAACTAAAAAAACGACTAATAAAGCGTGGTAGCGATGATGAACAAACCATTGAAAATAGGTTATTTAACGCAGCTACTGAAATCGCTCACATCGGTGAATATGACTATCTTATCATCAATGATGATTTAGATAGCTCATATGAAAAACTTAAGGCAATTTTTATCTCTATGAGATCAAAAACACAAAGCTTTGTCCTAAATGACGTGATAGAGAGCTGGAGCGAATGCTCAATTTAACAAATTTAAATTTTAATTAAGGAGAAAATTATGGGTAGTATGAGTATAAGTCACTGGTTGATAGTTTTAGCAATTATTGTTTTGCTTTTTGGTGCTAAAAAAATCCCTGAATTAGCAAAAGGTATGGGTAAAGGAATTAAAAGCTTTAAAAAAGAGATGGAAGATGATACCTCATTAGAAAAAATCGAAAAGACTGAGGATGCAACTCAAATAAAAAAAGATGAAACTCAAAAGAGTGCCTAATGAGTGCTAAAGATACGCTAAAAGCACAAATAAGCGCTATTTTAGAGCGTGAAGTCGTAATAGAAAAACCAAAGGATAAAACCCTAGCTCACTATGCTACACCACTTGCTTTTGGGCTAGCTAAGGAGTTAAAAAAATCTCCAGTAGTTATCGCTGCTCAGATGGCACAGCAATTTAGTTCGCCAAACTACGAAGTAACTGCTGTAAATGGATATATAAATTTCAAACTCAGTGGCGATTTTTTAGACTCTTTAGCTAATGATGCACTTAA
>NZ_JAGCNF010000055.1 GCF_017646085.1 Campylobacter sp.
AGACCAAATACAGATACGGCTATGATGCTTGGTATGGCACATCACCTATATACTACAGGTAAATATGATAAAGAATTTATAGCTAATTATACAACTGGATTTGATAAATTCTTGCCATATCTATTAGGTAAAAGCGATAAAACCTCAAAATCAGCTATATAATAGCTTAAATTTAACTCCATTTACAATATATAAATAATGCCAATATATTAACATTATTAAATTTTAATATACTTAGTGACGCTAAAATAAATAAACGTTTATCTCTTATAATGATAGCATTCTTTGTAAATTTATACTATCACGCCTTATATTTGCAAAATCCACAACGGAAAAGATTTTTAAATTTAGCTAAATCATAGAATTTAAAGCTACTCCACTAAACAAAGTCCGTGTGTAAAAGGTATATCGATATTTATTTTTCCGTTCATTAGGGATTTTATTAGCTCTGCATCGCTCTCTCTTTGTTCTAGCTGTTTTTGGCGTCTTTGTTCATCGATTTTAAGGATTATCACTACATCGGCAAAGTCTATTCTTACTGGATTTGCACAGATATAAAAAATTATTTTGACATATGGAGGTAGAAATTTTGTAAATGGTTTTAGATTATCTTTGAGATTGTGTTGGGGGGGGTATTGCGTATTTTGGGGCGCGCAATAAATAGATTTAAACTCATCACATTATCATCTATGACGGCGATTTGGTACGGGGCAAAGTTGCCAAAGCCTTTTTTGCGAATTGTCTTGCCAAGTGTGCTTTTGCCGCTGCCACACAGTCCAGTTAGGGCTACTATTAGTCGTGGTTTTTCTTTTAATGTTTGAATACAAATTTGATTTAATTGCTCAAGTAGTTGTGAGCGATTTTGATATATTTTCATTAATTACCTTTTTAATTTATGTTAATTATATCTAAAATTTGATTGTAAATTAGATAAATTTAATGTTATATAAAAATTACTTAATTAGCTTTACAATCTTTTAGTAATAATAACATAATTCTATAGATTATCTAAATTTAAATTTCATTCTAATATTTAAAATATTCCTTATAAAAAGGAAAAAAATAAAACAAAATTTGCAAAAATAGCGGTAAAATTTGCTTTTAAAGCTTATTTTGGGTATAATTCGCGTCTTTTGATGAGAAGCGTAAGCTTTGCTTGCATGCTTGAGAGATCAGTATAAGCCTCTGCAAGAGCACTATATCAAAAGGTCGCAAGTTGGCGACAAGTTATTTTTAAAGGAAAAAACATGGAAAGAATTAGGCTTAAGCTAAAAGCTTATGACCACAGAGTTCTAGACCGTACAGTTGCAGCCATAGTAGAAGCTGTCAAACGCACTGGTGCCGATGTACGTGGGCCAGTACCAATGCCTACAAAGATTAAACGCTACACAGTGTTAAAATCTCCACATGTTAATAAAGATTCTCGTGAACAATTCGAGATGAGAATTCACGCTCGTATGTTAGATATCGTAGCAGCTACGCCTGATACAGTTGATAGCCTAACAAAACTTGACCTTGCCCCTGAGGTAAATGTCGAAGTTCGTGCTATGGGCAAGTAAGCATAAAAGGAAGAAATGATGGAATATATCGTAGAAAAAATAGGTATGAGCAGAACTGTCTCAAACCCAAGTACTCCTGTTACATTGCTTAGACTTTTACCGGCTAAAGTGTGTGAAGTAGGTGAAAATAGCAGAGCTATCGTGGCTTATGCTCATACAAAAGCTAATAACAAAGCTATTAAAGGTCAGCAAAAAAAATATGGCTTAAGTAGCGAATTTAATCAATTTGCAACTCTAAGTGTAGCAAATAGCGAAGCTGGTGATTTGGATACAACTCCACTAAATGAAGCAAAAGTTTTAAAAGTTAGCTTCAATACAAAAGGTAGAGGTTTCCAAGGTGTTATAAAAAGACATGGTTTCTCAGGTGGTCCTGCAAGTCATGGTTCAAGATTTCACCGTAGACCAGGTTCTATAGGTAACTGCGAATGGCCAGGTCGTGTTCAACCAGGTAGAAAAATGGCAGGACACTATGGTAATGAAAAAACTACTGTTAAAAACGAAGTTGTAAGCTTTGATAGTGCTAATGGAATTTTAGTATTAAAAGGCTCAGTTCCAGGATTTAACGGTACTATGGGTAGAGTAAGGATAGTTAAATGAGTAAAATAGCAGTTTTAAATGATAAATTTGAAAAAACAAGCGAACTAGAACTACCAGCAAGTTATGCTGAAGTAAATTCGCACAATTTATATCTGTATGTTAAAAGCTACCTTGCTAGTATGAGAGCAAACTCAGCCCACACAAAAGGTCGCTCAGATGTAAGCGGTGGTGGTAAAAAACCTTGGCGTCAAAAAGGACGTGGCGGCGCAAGAGCTGGTTCAACTAGAACTAACGTTTGGGTTGGCGGTGCTGTGGCATTTGGTCCTAAAAATAATAGAAATTATAACCAAAAAGTTAATAAAAAACAAAAAAGATTAGCGCTTGAATTTGCTCTAAACGAAAAAGTTGCAAATGGCAAATTCTATGCAGTAGATAGTATTGCTATTGAAAGTGGTAAAACAAAAGATGCAGCGGCTATTATCAAAAAACTTGGTATTAGAGATGCGTTAATCATCAAAAATGAACTTGATGCTAAGACTCTTTTAGCATTTAGAAACCTAGCAAACTGCTATGTAGTAGACGCTAGCGAAGTAAATGCATATTTAGTCTCAGTCTATAGTGCAGTTATAGCTGAAAAATCAGCACTACAATCAATAGTAAAAGAGGGCTAAAAATGGCAGATATAACAGATATCAAAACTATAGTATATACAGAAAAAACTCTTGGCCTTCAAGAACAAGGTGTGGTAGTAATCCAAACTTCACCAAAAATGACTAAAAATGGTCTAAAAGAGGTATTAAGAGAGTATTTTGGCGTAACGCCACTTAGAGTAAATTCACTTAGAATGGATGGCAAAGTTAAGCGTTTTAGAGGTAGAGTTGGCGTAAGAAACGACTTTAAAAAATTCTATGTCAAATTACCAGATGGCGTAAGCCTAGCAAGTCAGGAGGCATAAGATGGCAATAAGAAGTTTTAAACCTTATACTCCAAGTAGAAGATTTATGACTGGTTTAAGCAGTGAAGATATCACAGCTAAAGCTAGTGTAAGAAGCCTACTTGTTAAAATTCCTGCCGCAGCTGGTAGAAATAACAATGGTAGAATCACAAGCCGCCATAAAGAAGCTGGTGCTAAAAAACTATATCGTATTATAGATTTTAAACGCCGCAAATTTGGAATTCCTGGCAAAGTTGAAGCGATCGAATATGATCCAAATAGAAATTGCCGCATCGCTTTAATCTCATACGCAGATGGCGAGAAAAGATATATTATTCGCCCTAGCGGCCTAAATGTAGGCGATGTAATTAGCGCTGCTGAAGCTGGCCTAGATATTAAACCTGGTAATGCAATGAAACTAAAAAGTATTCCAGTAGGTACAATAGTCCATAATATCGAGCTAAAACCAGGTAAAGGTGCTCAAATGGCTAGAAGTGCTGGCGGCTATGCTCAACTTATGGGTAAAGAAGAGAAGTATGTAATTCTAAGGCTTCCAAGCGGTGAGATGAGACAAGTTCTAGCTGAGTGTATGGCTACTGTAGGTGTAGTTGGCAATGAAGATTGGGCAAATGTAACAATCGGTAAAGCTGGCCGTAACCGCCATAGAGGTATTCGCCCTCAAACTAGAGGTAGCGCAATGAACCCAGTAGATCACCCACACGGTGGTGGTGAAGGTAAGAAAAATTCAGGCCGTCACCCAGTTACTCCATGGGGTAAACCAACTAAAGGTGCTAAAACTCGCCGTAAAAAAGCTAGTGATAAACTTATAATTTCTAGAAGAAAGGGTAAATAACGATGGCTAGATCGCTAAAAAAAGGTCCTTTTGTAGATGACCACGTAATGAAAAAAGTCATCGCTGCAAAAGCTGCTAACGATAATAAACCAATTAAAACTTGGTCAAGAAGAAGCACAATCACTCCTGAAATGATAGGTTTGACATTTAATGTGCATAATGGCAAAAGCTTTATCCCTGTATATGTAACAGAAAACCATATAGGTTATAAGCTAGGCGAATTCGCACCAACAAGAACATTTAAGGGTCATAAAGGCTCTGTTCAGAAAAAAATCGGTAAGTAAGGGGAAGTTATGAGTAGAGCAATTATTAAATTCATCAGACTATCTCCAACAAAAGCTAGATTAATAGCTAATGAAGTTCAAGGTATGAATGCTGAATTAGCATTAGCAAGCCTTAGCTTTATGCCAAATCGTGGCGCAAGATATATCGCAAATGCAATCAGCTCAGCTGTAGCAAATGGCGGTTTTGAGCCTGAAGAGGTAGTTGTGAAAAGTTGTAGAGTAGATGCAGGTCCTGTATTAAAAAGATTCCGCCCAAGAGCAAGAGGAAGCGCAAGCAGAATTCGCAAACCTACTAGCCATATCTTAGTAGAAGTAGCTAAACCAGCAAAAATAGAGAAGGAAGCATAAAATGGGACAAAAAGTTAATCCAATAGGCCTTAGACTAGGTATAAATAGAAACTGGGAGTCTAGATGGTTTCCATCAAAAGCAACTCTTCCAGAAAATATAGGCGAAGACTATAAAATAAGAAAATTCCTAAAAGCTAAGCTATATTATGCTGGTGTTAGCCAAATTTTAATTGAAAGAACAGCTAAAAAATTAAGAGTAACAGTAGTAGCTGCTCGCCCTGGTATTATCATCGGTAAAAAAGGTGGCGAAGTAGAAAATCTAAGATTAGAAGTTGCTAAACTAGTCAATAAAGATGTAGCTATTAATATTAAAGAAGAGCGCAAAGCAGGTAGTTCAGCTCAATTAGCAGCTGAAAATGTAGCTATGCAATTAGAGCGTCGTGTGGCATTCCGCCGTGCTATGAAAAAAGTAATCCAAGGCGCACAAAAAGCTGGCGCTAAAGGTATTAAGGTAAGTGTAGCAGGTCGTTTAGGTGGCGCTGAGATGGCTAGAACCGAGTGGTATCTAGAGGGTCGTGTGCCTCTACATACTTTAAGAGCTAGAATAGATTATGGTTTTGCTGAAGCTCATACAACTTATGGTAACATAGGCGTAAAAGTATGGATATTCAAAGGTGAAGTTCTTCAAAAAGGTATCCAAGAGCAAAAGAGCGAAGAAGCAGCTCCTAAAAAAGCAAAACGCGCTAGAAGGGGTAAATAATGTTATTACCAAAAAGAACGAAATATCGTAAAATGATGAAAGGCCGCAATCGTGGCTATGCAACTCGTGGTACAGCTCTAGCACTTGGCGAATTTGGATTAAAAGCTGTAGAAGCTGGTAGAATCAACTCTCGCCAAATAGAGTCAGCTCGTCAAGCATATACTCGTCATGTTAAAAGACAAGCTAAAACTTGGATTAGAGTATTCCCAGATAAACCTATCACTAAAAAACCTCTAGAAACTCGTATGGGTAAAGGTAAAGGTAGTGTTGAAGAGTGGGTAATGAATATCAAACCTGGTAGAATAATTTTCGAAATGGCTGGAGTATCTGAAGAGCTTGCTAGAGAGGCTCTAACATTAGCTATGCACAAACTACCATTCAAAACTAAGTTTGTAACAAGAGAGAGCGAAAATGAAATATACTGATATAAGTGGAAAAAATTTAAGCGAACTTAACGCTTTATTAAAAGAGAAAAAGGTGCTTTTATTTACACTTAGACAAAAGCTAAAAACTATGCAGCTAACTAACCCTAATGAGATCCGTGAAACTAAAAAAGATATCGCTAGGATCAATACTGCAATTAGTGCTGCGAAGTAAGGGGTAAATGATGGCAGTAGAAATGAAAAGAGAAATTCAAGGTGTCGTAGTCGCGATAGCTGGGAATAAAACTGCAACTGTATTGGTTGAAAGAAGAGTTATGCACCCAAGATATCATAAATTTGTAAAACGCTTTAAAAAGTATCTAGTTCATGATGAAAAAAATGAACTAAAAGTGGGAGATACTATATCAGCTGTTGAGTGCAGACCGCTAAGCGCTAGAAAAAATTTCCGCTTACAATCAGTTTTGAAAACAGGAGTTGAATAATGATACAAAGTTTTACAAGACTAGCAGTAGCAGATAACAGTGGCGCAAAAGAGCTAATGTGTATAAAAGTTTTAGGTGGTAGTAAAAGACGATACGCAAGCCTTGGCGATGTTATCGTTTGTTCAGTTAAGAAAGCTCTACCAAATGGCAAAATCAAAAAAGGTCAAGTAGTAAAAGCAGTAGTTGTAAGAACAAAAAAAGAGGTTCAAAGAGATAATGGTTCTCTAATTCGTTTTGATGAGAATGCTGCTGTTATTCTTGATAATAAAAGAGAACCAGTAGGTACTCGTATATTTGGCCCAGTAGGTAGAGAAGTAAGATATGCGAATTTTATGAAAATCGTATCTCTTGCACCGGAGGTTCTATAATGGCAGTAAAATATAAAATCAAAAAAGGCGATGAAGTAAAAGTAATCGCAGGCGATGACAAAGGTAAAGTTGCTAAAGTTTTAGCAGTACTTCCTAAAAAAGGTCAAGTAATAGTAGAGGGTGTAAAAGTTGCTAAAAAAGCCGTAAAACCAAGTGAGAAAAATCCAAATGGTGGTTTTATAAGCAAAGAGATGCCTATTGATATTTCAAATGTAAGCAAAGTTGAGGGCTAAGTATGAGATTAAAAACTAAATACGCAGAGAGTATCAAACCAGCTTTAGTTAAAGAATTTGATATTAAAAACCCTATGCTTATACCAGCACTAGAAAAAATCGTAATTAGTGTTGGTGCTGGCGAAGGAGCAAAAGATCAAAAATTGCTTCAAAATATGGCCGATACTATATCTTTAATAGCTGGTCAAAAAGCAGTCGTAACAAATGCTAAAAAATCAGTAGCTGGCTTTAAAGTGCGTGAAGGCTTCCCAGTAGGTATCAAAGTAACTCTAAGAAAAGAACAAATGTATGCATTCTTAGATAAGCTAATTAGCGTTGCACTTCCTAGGGTAAAAGACTTCCGTGGCCTTCCTAGAGATGGATTTGATGGTCGTGGTAATTATAACTTTGGTTTAAATGAACAACTAATGTTCCCAGAAGTTGCGTATGATCAAATTTTAAGAACACATGGTATGAACATAACTATAGTTACAACAGCACCAGATGACAAACAAGCGTTCAAACTACTTGAACTATTTGGCATTCCATTTGCAAAAGGAAAGTAATATGGCAAAAAAATCAATGATAGCAAAAGCAGCACGCAAACCTAAATTTAGCGTGCGTGGATACACTAGATGTCAAATTTGTGGTCGCCCACACTCTGTTTATAAAGATTTTGGAATTTGCCGTGTGTGCCTAAGAAAAATGGCTAACGAAGGACTAATACCAGGTCTTAAAAAAGCAAGTTGGTAAGGGAAGCAAGATGATAAATGATTTAATTTCAGATGGATTAACACGCATTAGAAATGCAGCTATGAGAAGACTAGATACAACTCAGCTTCTACACTCAAATGTTGTTGAGGCTACTCTAAAAATTCTAGCACAAAAAGGCTATATCGAGAGCTATAATGTAATTGAAGAGAATAATAAAAAATTCATCAATGTAGTTCTAAAATATGACGAACGTGGTAGAAGTGTGATCAATGAACTAAAAAGAGTTTCAAAACCAGGAAGAAGAGTTTATCAAGGTAAAGATGAGATTAAAAGATTCAAAAATGGCTATGGAACGATTATCGTTAGTACTAGCAAAGGCGTTTTAAGCAATGACGAAGCGCACAAAGCTGGTGTTGGCGGCGAAGTACTTTGTAGCGTTTGGTAATAGTTGAATTAGCCTTGAGTCATATTTAACTCAAAGCTAATCTTTTTTATGGCATTGGGTATCCATTCGCAAAGCGTAGAAATACCCTAGACAAGTAAAAAGGAAAAATATGTCAAGAATTGGAAAACAGCCAATATCTATTCCAAGTGGTTTAGATGTTAGTTTAAATGGTTCGGTTTTAGTGTTTAAAAAGGGCAATGCTACTAAAGAATTAGACACTAAAGGTAATGTTAATGTAGAAGTTAAAGATGGTAGTATCACATTTGCTAGCAAAGGCGATGATAGACAAAGTAGAGCATACTGGGGTACATACCGTGCGCTAGCTAACAATATAGTAATTGGCTTAACAGCTGGATTTACTAGACAGTTAGAGATTAATGGTGTTGGTTATAAAGCTGCAGCAAAAGGCAAAGTATTAGAACTAGCTCTAGGTTTTTCACATCCTATTAACTATGAACTTCCTGATGGTGTTGAAGTAAGTGTTGAGAAAAACATTATCACTATCAAAGGTAGCGATAAACAAGTAGTTGGACAAGTAGCAGCTGAAGTAAGAGGCTTTAGACCGCCAGAGCCATATAAAGGCAAGGGTGTTAAATATGTCGAAGAGCGCATAATCCGCAAAGCCGGTAAAACATCTAAGAAATAAGGGTAAGCAATGGTAGCAAATGTATTAAAAAGAAAATTATCTCTAAGAATTAAGAGAAAAAGAAGAATTAGAGCTAAAATTAGCGGTACTCCAACTTGCCCTAGAATTTCTATATTCAAATCTAATAGAACTCTATACGTCCAAGCGATAGAAGATATCAACGCTACAACACTTTGCGCTAGCGATGGTAGAAAACTAGGCATCAAAGCAAATAAAGCTGGCGCAGCAGTATTAGCTAAAGATATTGCTAGCAAGCTAGAAAAAGCTGGAATCAAAGAAGCGGTATTTGATAGAAATGGCTATCTATATCATGGTGTAGTTGCAGCATTTGCTGAAGCTCTAAGAGAAAATGGCATTAAGCTATAACGCAAGGATTGTTGATGGAAAAGTATAATAGAGAAGAATTCGAAGAAGTAATCGTCGACATTGGTCGCGTTACTAAGGTTGTTAAAGGCGGTAGAAGATTTAGATTTACAGCTCTTGTTGTTGTAGGTGATAAAAAAGGTCGTGTAGGTTTTGGCTTTGGTAAAGCTAAAGAAGTTCCAGATGCGATGAGAAAAGCAACTGATGATGCGTTTAAAAACATTGTAGAAGTCAAATTAAAAGGCAATACAATTCCTCACGATATCGAAGTTAAATACAACGCAAGTAGAATTCTACTAAAACCAGCTAGCGAAGGTACCGGAGTTATCGCTGGTGGTGGTGCTCGTCCAGTTGTAGAGTTAGCAGGTATTAAAAATATACTTACTAAATCTCTTGGTTCAAACAACTCTGCAAATGTGGTTCGCGCTACAATTAAAGCGTTAAGTATGCTAAAAGGTTAAGGAGAGGCCATGGGATTAGAAAATTTACAAAAAGCCGCAGGCTCAACTCGCAATACTAAAAGAATTGGTCGTGGCCAAGGTAGTGGCTGGGGTAAAACAGCTACAAAAGGTGGTAAAGGTCAAACAGCTAGAAAAGGTTATAATGAAAAAAGAGGTTTTGAAGGTGGTCAACAGCCACTTCAAAGAAGACTACCAAAAGTAGGCTTTACTTCTAAATTTGAAAAACCATACGCAATTAGCATTGATAAAAACCCTGCTATTAAAGAGTTAAGCGAGATTACACTAGATACTCTTAAAACAGTACACAAATTCTCAAATAGCATCAAAAAAGTTAAACTAATTGGTGCTGGAGCTAAAGATTTAGCTTCTAAAATTAAAGATGAGAATATAAAGGTAACTGGAATTAACTAATGAACAGAGCATTAATCAACAAGATATTAATTACGCTTGGATTTTTGTTTGCTTATCGGGTGCTGGCTTATGTGCCAGTACCTGGTGTAAATATTGATGTTATTAGGGAATTTTTTACTTCAAATAGTTCAAATGCACTCGGTATGTTTAATATGTTTAGTGGTGGGGCTGCTGAGCGATTAAGCATTATTTCACTAGGTATTATGCCTTATATTACAGCTTCAATTATTATGGAGCTTTTAGCTGCTACATTTCCAAATTTAGGTAAGATGAAAAAAGAGCGTGATGGTATGCAAAAGTATATGCAAATTATCCGTTATGCTACTATAGTAATTACTGTTATACAAGCTATTGGTGTAAGTATTGGCTTACAAAGCTTAACTGGTAGAGACGGTGCAAGTGCTATAATGATAGATATGAATTTATTTATCGGTATTAGCTGTGTGTCTATGCTAACTGGTACAATGCTACTTATGTGGATTGGTGAGCAGATAACTCAAAGAGGTATTGGAAATGGTATAAGTCTTATCATTTTTGCCGGTATTGTAAGCGGCATCCCAAGCGCTATTGGCGGTACGATAGACTTAGTAAATACTGGTGAGTTAAATTTCTTAGTAGTTATCGCAATTGCTTTAGTTATATTAGCTACTGTAGGTGTGGTAATCTATGTGGAGATGGGCGAGAGAAGAGTGCCAATTTCATATTCTCGCAAGACTATTATGCAAAATCAAAATAAGAGAATAATGAATTATATTCCTATTAAAGTAAATCTTAGTGGTGTTATTCCACCGATTTTTGCTAGTGCTATTTTGATGTTTCCTGGAACAATTTTGCAAGCAAGTACAAATGAGTTTATAGTAGCTATAAATGATTTTTTAAATCCAAACAGCTACTTTTTTAATATTTTAACATTTTTGTTTATTCTATTTTTTGCATATTTTTATGCTTCAATTACATTTAATGCAAAAGATATAAGCGAAAATTTAAAAAGACAAGGCGGCTTTATTCCTGGCGTTAGACCTGGTGAAAGTACTGCGCATTTTTTAAATGATGTTGCTAGTAGACTAACGTTAACTGGTTCTATTTATCTAGGCCTTATATCTACTTTGCCTTGGGTTTTGGTTAAGTTTATGGGAGTACCATTTTATTTTGGTGGTACATCTGTGTTAATTGTGGTTCAAGTAGCGCTTGATACAATGAGAAAGATTGAAGCTCAAGTATATATGAGCAAATATCAGACCCTAAGTGCTGTTGGATTATAATTATGGCTATAAGTATTAAAACTCCAAAAGAGATACAAAGTATGCGTGCGGCTAATAAAATAGTCGCAGCTACTTTAGATCATCTTCATACAGTTATTCAGCCTGGAATTTCATTACTTGAGATTGATAAAATTTGCGAGGATATGATAGTAGCTGCTGGGGCTAAACCTGCGTTTAAAGGTCTTTATGGTTTTCCAAATGCTGCTTGTATTAGTGTAAATGAAGTTGTCATTCACGGGATTCCAAGTAACTATATTTTGCAAGATGGTGATATAGTCTCAGTTGATATTGGTTCAAATTTAAATGGTTTTTTTGGTGATAGTGCGAGAACTTATCCAGTAGGAAATATTTCTAAAAGCGATGAAGAGCTGATAGCTTGCAGTAAAGATGCATTGTATTATGCTATAGATGAGATTAGGGCTGGTATGCACTTTAAAGAGCTATGCTATAAGCTTGAGCAGTTTATCTTAGGGCGTGGCTATGTCCCTTTAAAAGGGTTTTGCGGGCATGGCATCGGTCGCAGACCACATGAAGAGCCTGAGATTCCAAATTATTTAGAAGGAGCTACCCCAAAGGCTGGACCAAAGATTAGAAATGGTATGGTCTTTTGTATTGAGCCTATGATTTGCCAAAAAGATGGTACTCCAAAGATTGCTGCAGATAAATGGACTGTAACTAGCGTAGATGGCTTAAGAACGGCTCATTACGAGCATTGTATAGCCGTAGTAAATGGAAGGGCTGAGATACTTAGCGTAGCTGATTAAAATTTATTTAAATTTAAAAGTTTATTTAAGGAGATAAATTTGGCAAAAGACGATGTAATAGAAATAGATGGCAATGTAGTAGAGGCTTTGCCTAATGCTACATTTAAAGTAGAGCTTGATAATAAGCATATAATTTTATGCCATATAGCTGGTAAGATGAGAATGCATTATATAAAGATTATGCCAGGCGACCGCGTAAAAGTAGAGTTAACGCCATATAGCTTGGATAAAGGTAGAATCACATACCGTTATAAATAATATATGATAGATAATCTAAAAGATAAGCTCAAAAGACTCGGTGTAGTTTCGCAAGACCTAGATAGGATAGAAGAATTTTTACAAATTAGAAAATTTAACGATGGCAAGCTACTTACAAAGAGCCATTATGGACTTTTATTAGTTGGTTCTGGGCGTCTTAGGGTTTATACTATTTTTGGCAGTCAAGAAAAGACAATTCTCACCCTTGAAAAGGGTGATGAGTGGGTAATATGCCAAATTTGCACTCAAAAATCACTTCAGTTAGAGTTAAATCTTCAAGCTCTTGGTGATTTAGAAATTATTACAATTCCAGATAATATTTTTAGAGATTTAAGAGAGAAATATCCTAGGTTTAGTGAGTACATTTTAACTGTTTTTGCTAAGCAATTTGCTAAGAGTATAGAGGCGGCTTCAAAAAGCAAAACAATACCATTTCGTGATAGGTTGATTGAATTTATCAAAAATAACGCTATAAATGGTAGTATAAAAATAACCCATCAGCAAATAGCAAACCATCTAGGCGTAACAAGAGAGAGTGTATCTAAGAATCTTAAACAGCTAGAAAAAAATGGATTTTTAACCTTGTCAAGAGGTAAAATTTTTTTAGAAATGTGAAGTGATTACATACAAAAATACAAAAATTCTATAAAATCTAAATTTAATTTATTTTTTAAAGGATTTTTATGGATTTAGAAATGTTTTGTCATCAGTGCGAAATGAGTGCCAATGATGGCTGTGGCTCTAAGGGGCAAAGTATGGGAACTTGCGGTAAAGATGCCACATTAGCAAGATTACAAGATATGATGATATTTGCTCTAAAGGGCCTAAGTGCGTATCGTCACCATGCAAATGAATTGGGAGCTAATACAAAAAATGTAGATGATGTAATGGCTCAAACTCTATATTTTACACTTACAAATATGAATTTTAATTTCGATCAGCATATTGAACAACTGCTAAAAGTAGGCAAGGCTGGTGTAGAAGTTATGGATATCTTAAGTAATGCCCATACTAACAAATTTGGTATCCCAACTCCTGTAAAAATTAGTCAAAATAAAGCAAATGGTAAAGCTATTTTAGTAAGCGGACATAATCTTCACGCATTAAAAGAGCTGCTAGAACAGACTAAAGATAAAGGAATTAATATCTATACTCACTCTGAGATGTTGCCAGCTCATGGTTATCCAGAACTTAAAAAATATCCACATCTAAAAGGAAATTTAGGTAAAGCATGGTTTGATCAAACTGAGCTTTTTAACAAATTTAGTGGAGCTATTTTAATGACTACAAACTGCATTGTTCCACTTCGCAAAAGTGCTACATATAGCGATAGATTATTTGGATATGATATAGCAAGCACTAAAGGCATAGCTCATATTAATGGCGATGATTTTACTCCATTAATTAATAAGGCTTTAGAACTTGATGATGTAAGTGGCTTTGATAGCGATGAAGTAATCAGCACAGGTCATCACTATAAGGCTATTTTGCCTATGGCTGGTGAGATTTTAGAGGCGATTAAAAGTGGTAAAATTCGTAGATTTTTTGTAATAGCAGGATGCGATGCACCAGGCAAAGGTAGAGAGTATTATAGAGAGTTAGCTCTTAGTGTGCCAAAAGATTGTGTAATCTTGACTTCAAGCTGTGGTAAATTCAGATTTAACGATATAGATTTTGGTCTTATTGAAGGAACAAATATCCCAAGATATTTAGATTTAGGTCAGTGTAACGATAGTAATGGCGGAGTAAAAATAGCTATGGCTCTAAGCGAAGCTACAGGGATTGCCATCAACGATTTACCACTTTCAATAGTGTTAATGTGGATGGAACAAAAAGCTATAATAATATTAGTAGCGCTCTTATATTTGGGCGTAAAAAATATTCATATAGGACCTAGTTTACCAAAATTTTTAAATAGTGAAATATTAAATTTCTTAGTAGAAAAATATAATTTATCTCTAATTAGTGGAGATCCAAAAGCAGATTTAGAAAAGTTTTTAAATTCTTAAGCCTTTAACAGAGCTAAAGCTCTGTTAAACCAAAATCATTTTAATTATTTTTAATTTTTAAATTCAAATTTATAAAATTTAAAGCAAAATTAGGGTATTATTTTGAGCTTTGCATTTAACTAGGCAAAGAAGTGTTTTTAAAGCGCGCCACTGTTTTAAAAATAGTTGGTTTAAGCTCGTTCTTAGACCTAAATGCAGTCTAGTAAAAGTGGTAATAAATTTTTAGGAGACTAAAATGAAAGTTCGTCCTTCTGTAAAGAAGATGTGTGACAAATGTAAAATTGTCAAACGCAAAGGCATAGTTCATGTAATTTGCGAAAATCCAAAACATAAACAAAGACAAGGATAAGGTATGGCTCGTATTGCAGGTGTTGATTTACCAAAGAAAAAAAGAGTTGAGTATGGCCTTACATATATCTATGGTATAGGTCTATATACTTCAAGAAAAATTCTTGATGCTGTAGGTATCTCTTATGATAAGAGAGTTTATGAGTTAAGCGAAGACGAAGCTGCTGCAATCAGAAAAGAGATCCAAGAGAACTATATGGTTGAGGGTGATCTAAGAAAAAGCGTAGCTATGGATATCAAAGCTTTAATGGATTTAGGTAGCTTTAGAGGCTTAAGACACAGAAAAGGTCTGCCAGTGCGTGGTCAAAAAACAAAAACTAACGCAAGAACAAGAAAAGGCAGAAGAAAAACTGTTGGTGCTGCTACTAAATAAGGATAAGATATGGCAAAAAGAAAAGTAATTAAGAAAAAAGTAGTTAAAAAGAATATAGCTAGAGGTATTGTTTATGTCTCTGCTACATTTAATAATACAATGGTTACAGTTACCGATGAAATGGGTAATGCTATTGCGTGGAGTAGCGCTGGTGGTTTAGGTTTTAAAGGTAGCAAAAAATCAACTCCATACGCAGCTCAACAAGCCGTAGAAGATGCACTATCAAAAGCTAAAGAACACGGTATTAAAGAAGTCGGTATTAAAGTTCAAGGCCCAGGTAGCGGTAGAGAAACAGCAGTAAAAAGTATTGGTGCAGTAGAAGGAATTAAGGTGCTATATCTAAAGGATATAACTCCACTAGCTCACAATGGCTGCAGACCACCAAAACGCCGCCGCGTGTAATTGTAGATAGAATTTAGGAGAAATTATAATGGCAAGATATAGAGGACCAGTTGAAAAATTAGAAAGACGCCTAGGTGTATCTCTTGCACTTAAAGGCGAAAGAAGACTAGCTGGCAAGAGCGCAGTTGAAAAAAGACCATACGCTCCAGGCCAACACGGACAAAGAAAAGCAAAAATAAGTGAGTATGGTTTACAATTAAGAGAGAAACAAAAAGCTAAATTTATGTACGGCGTAAGCGAAAAGCAATTTAGAAGATTATTTGCTGAAGCTGCAAGAAAAGATGGCAATACTGGTGCGCTTCTTATTGCTCTACTAGAACAAAGATTAGATAATGTAGTATACAGAATGGGCTTTGCATCTACTCGTAGATTTGCAAGACAGCTAGTAACTCACGGCCATATTCTAGTAAATGGTAAAAGAGTAGATATTCCATCATATAGAGTAAGAGCTGGCGAAAAGATCGAAATTATAGAAAAAAGCAAAGAAAACCCACAAATCGTTCGTGCTATAGAGCTTACTAATCAAACAGGCATGGTAGCTTGGGTTGATGTAGAAAAAGATAAAAAATATGGAATTTTTACTAGAATTCCAGAACGTGAAGAGGTTATCATTCCAGTTGAGGAAAGATATATAGTCGAGCTTTACTCTAAATAATAAGGAGAGTATGATGAGAAAGATAACAACGTCAGCTTACATGCCTACTGATATAGAGGTTATCCCAGTAAGTGAAAATGTAGCTAAAATAGTAGCATATCCATTTGAAACCGGTTATGCAGTTACTCTAGCTCATCCGCTTCGCAGACTACTTTATACAAGTACAGTTGGATTTGCTCCAACTGCTGTTAAAATCGAGGGCGTATCGCACGAATTCGATAGTATGCGTGGTATGCTAGAAGATGTAACACTATTTATCATAAATCTCAAAAATATACGTTTTAAGCTAAAAAACGACTCAGAACACGAAGTTATCGAGTATAGCTTTAAAGGACCAAAAGAGATAACTGGTGCTGATTTATGTAACGATATCGTTAGTATAGTAAATCCTGAAGCATATTTAGCAACAATCAATGAAGATGCTGAGCTTAAATTTACACTGGTAATAGAAAAAGGTATCGGTTATGTTCCTAGTGAAGAGATCAGAGAGAATGTAGAGAATGGTTATATCGCTCTTGATGCGTTTTTTACACCAGTTAAACATGCAGTTTATGAGATTGAAAATGTCCTAGTTGAGGATAATCCAGACTATGAAAAAATAGTTTTAACTATAACTACTGATGGTCAGGTATCACCTTTAGAGGCGTTTAAAAACTCAATTGAGGCTATGTATAAGCAAATGGCAATATTTAATAATATTTTAAGTATAGATGTAAATATGGCCATGACATCATCTCAAGGTTCTAGTGAGCACTCAAAATTACTAGAGAGCATCGAAAATTTAAATCTATCAGCTAGAAGTTTTAACTGCTTAGATAAGGCTGAGATTAAATTTATTGGTGAGCTTGCTTTGATGGAAGAGAGCGAGTTAAAAGAGCTTAAAAATTTAGGTAAAAAATCTCTTGATGAGATTAAAGCTGTAATGGCTGAAATAGGCTATCCATTTAGCGAAAATAAGCTAGGCGATAGCAAAGAATCACTCAGAAAAAAGATAGCTGAGTTAAAATCATAAAAGCGAAGGAAAGATAATGAGACACAATCACGGATATAGAAAACTAGGCCGCACTAGCTCTCACCGTGCTGCTTTGCTTAAAAACCTTACGATTGCAATCGTAAAGGCTGGTAGAATTGAAACTACACTGCCAAAAGCAAAAGAGCTAAGAAGCTACGTAGAAAAATTAATTACAAGAGCTAGAAAAGGCGATTTTAACGCTCATAAATTTGTATTTGCATACTTACAAGACAAAGAAGCTACTAATAAATTAGTAACTGAAATTGCACCAAAATATGCAAATAGAAACGGTGGCTACACTAGAATTATTAAAACACGCGTTAGAAAAGGCGATGCTGCAGAAATGGCTTATATCGAGCTAGTATCTGAATAAAATTTTTGCTAGGAGAGATCCTAGCAAGTTGCTTAATTAAGTATTCTCAATTTACAAACCATAAATTTTAAAAATTAAATGAGATTTAATATGAAAAATATATTTATAATATCTGCTCTAATAATTTTATTTGCTGGTTGTAGCGTAACAAAAAATGACAAAATCCATCATTTAACTATCCTTCATACCAACGATCATCATGGTACTATTTTGCCTATTGACTCCAAAGGCGGATTAGCTCAGCGTGCGACATATATAAATTCTATTAAAGCTACTACTAAAAATATACTAATCCTTGATGCTGGCGATATCAACATCGGTGGTGTTATCTCTAATATGTTTGATGCAGTTCCAGATATCAAGGCCTATAATGCTATGGGCTATGATGCTGTAACGCTAGGAAATCACGAATTTGATGGAGGCCACCAAAAGCTATTAAATCAGATTAAAGAGTCGAAATTTAAATGGCTATCTGCTAATATTCTAGATCAAAATCTAACTCCAATAGTAAATCCATACATTATAAAAGATTATGATGGTTTTAGAGTTGGTATTTTAGGTCTTACGACAACCTATACTAAAAATAGCTCATTAGCAGATCCAAGTTTAGTATTTGAAGATGAGATACAAAGTGCTAAAAAATATGTTAAGATTTTAAAAGATACACATAAAGTTGATGTCATCATCGCCTTAACCCATCTAGGCACAATAAAAGAATCTGCCACCTATCTAACTGCTATAGATTTAGCTAAAGCAGTTGATCAAATCGATTTAATTATAGATGGCCACTCTCATACTAAATTTCAAAATCCACTTTATGTAGGTAAAACTGCTATCGTCTCAGCCTATGAGCAAGGTAAATTTGTCGGTAAAGCCAAAATTGCTATAAGTAATAATAAACTCTTAGATCTTAAGTGGAGCGATCATGCTATTACTCAAGATCTTGCTCCAGATCCAGTCGTATCGCAAATTCTTGCTCCATATATTCAAAAGGCAAATGCAAGCTTAAAAGATATAATATTTCAAACTAGCGATGAGTTTGAGCTAAAAGCCAAGGAGACTAGATATCAAGAGACAGCTATTGGCAATTTTATTTGTGATAGTATTGTTTCCTACCTTAAAGAGCGTAATATTAGCGTAGATTTTGCAATGATAAATGGTGGTAGTATTCGCAGTGGTTTGCCTAAGGGAGATATAACTAAAGAGGATATTTTATTAACTTTACCGCATCAAGATAGTATTAATGTTATACAAATCAGTGGTAAAACTTTAATAAAACTTTTTGAAAAGATAGCTAGCTTGAAGCAAGGCAATGGTGAATTTATGCAGGTCTCATCATCTTTAAACTATACTGTAGCCTACGATAAATCTCAAAAAGGCAAGCTTGTATCTTTAAGCATAAACTCTAGCCCTGTTGATCCAGATCGTTTATACTATCTAGCTACAAATAGCTATATCGCTACAAATCAAATATTTATCGATATTTTAGGGCAACTTGAGCGATATGATACGGCTATGCCGCTTAATCAATCGATTATGGATTACGCTTTAACTTTAAAAACAAAAGTTACTCCAAAACTAGATGGTAGAATCAAAATAATCAAGCAATAGCTTTAATCTCTTATAAATTCACTTCTTCATCAGTGTTATAATTGCTGTTGGAGATGTGGATTTAAATATTACAATTTAATCATCAAAACTAGCAAATTTATGATATAATCTAAGCTTTATTTTAAATTTAAGGAGCGTAATTTGACAAAGATTAAGTTGTCCGCACTTGTGTGTGCGATTCTTGTTGGGGGGGGGGGCAACAGTTAGTTGCTGGAGATTTAAATTTAAAAGATAATCAAAATTTTATTATTGAACAAAATGTTGATTATAATGATGTTTTTATTAAAAATTCTTCTCTTACGATTCAAAATAAATCCAATGTAACATTTGATACACTTTCATCAAGCAATGATTTAGATAATATTTCTAGTCTTACTGTAAAAGATAAATCAAATTTAAAAATAGCTGGTCGCATGGACTATTTTGCAGATGTTGAGTTTTATATTAATGATTCTATTGTAGAAATAAATGGTCAGTTAGATTTGTTAAATCATAATACCGCTGGATTATTTATGAATAACAATAGCGCTTTGAAGATTAGCGGATCATTTAATCCACATGCCGGAGATGTGACTATTTATAACGGCTCAAATGTAGCAGCCAATAAATTACACCTAATAGATAGCAATATTAACATCAATAGTAGTAAGATCGTCATTTCTACTAGTGGAGAATTTAGAAGTGGTTCTTTTGTATTGGAAAATGATTCAACTGCTAAATTTAATACAGAAATTAAGGCGTTTAGAGCATACCAGGGCGAAGGAAATCCACTAGGAGAAAATCCTAAATTTAAAATATTAAATGGTTCAAAATTAAACATAGGTACAGATGTTGATTTTAATGAAATTTCTTTTGTTGTTTCTGATAATTCTACGGTCGATATTGGCGGTAAACTTGATGTGAAAAATTCTGGTACCATAGAATTTATAAATGGCGAATTTGCTGTAAATGATGGCGGTATTAGGATTGCTAAATCAAATTTAAATGTTGCAGGTGAGGTAAATTTTAATAATTCTGATACAGAGTTAAATAATAGCTCAAATGCAAATTTCAAAGATAAATTAACTCTTATTGATAGTGCTATGCTACTTAAAAATAGTAGCACATTAAATGTTGGCGGCGTAGCCGACTTTACTGACTCTGCTCTTGTCGTTCAAAATGGCTCTAAAGTGTTGTTTAATGATAAATTTACAATAAAAAATGAAGCTGAAAAAAGTATAATTATATTAGATAATGGTTCAGCAATTGATATCAAAGGAGACTTTGAAAATCATGGTGTAATATATTATGGAGCGAGTGCAAATAATGCTCCTAAAATCACAGTTGATGGCAAAACAACTTTAAGAGATACTACAGAGATTGGAATTTATGCAACAAGTGGCGATATATCAAATTTAAATCAGGCAGTATTTTTAGAGAGTAAAGGTGCGATAGAAAACAAAGTAGCCGATGAAAATATCTATGCCATGTATTTTGACCCAAATAATCAAGATGCAAATGAAGAGGGTTTAGTAAAATATGACCAAAATATAATTGATGCTTCTTTAAATTTAAGCAAAGATGGCAAAAGGCTAATTTTTAGTATCGGAATGACTGATGAAATAAAAGAGAAGCCACTAACTCAAAAGGTTGATTTCATAGCTCAATCCACTCAAACATCAGGTATAAATCTAACTACTCAAGATTTAGATATCATCTCATCACTATTTGGCATAGGTGATTCTAAGGGCAATGGCGCAATAGCAACTGAGGGCATAAAGCTAGCCGCCCAAGCAGCAGCTGGAAATAAAGAAGCTGCTCAAATAATATCTAAAACCGCCAAAGCTATTCAAAAGAACTCACAAGACTCTATAAACGCTACTTCAAATTTGATAAATACATTTAACTTGGCTACAAAAAACGAAGTAGGCAAAAGAATTTCAAATGTTACAACTCGCTCAAATGCAAGTCAACTTGCAAGTTTCATCGAGTCTCTTGAGGGGCAAAAATTTGCTGATGCAAGCAATGGCGTACTTCTGTCAATGATGGCTGATGAGATGGCCGAGTATCAAAACTCATTTTATCTAAATGCCCTAGGCGCTAAAGGCGACTTTAAAGATGGCACAAATCCAAAAATCTACGGCGCAATCTTAGGTTATGATAGAATGATAGATGACTTGCTAATTGGCAGCTACTTCTCATATACAAATTCCAAAACTAAAAATATTACACTTGATAGCGATATCTATGAGCTTGGACTTTATTCTAGATATTTTTTAGATAATAATGAATTTGGCTTTAATATAGCTGGAGGTTATGGTAAAAATGACTTAAGTTACACCCAAAATATCTTTGGAGTAAATAAGTTTTTACAATCTAAATTTAACTTGGCGTATATCACTTTAGGATTGGATTATGGTTATAGGTTTGCTATTAATGATAATGCAAGTATTAAGCCATATATTGGAGCAGATTATCTATACTCTAAAACTCAAAACTACACTTTAAAAGATGAAACCGGAGCAGACTTTCAAAAGATACAAAGCAATACAGCTAAGAATTTAAAAGCTAAACTAGGCCTTGAAATGGTAAAAAGATTTGATGAAATTTCAATTTATGCAGATGCTAAAATCAAAAGAGATTTAATCAATGATGAAGGACTTACTAGAAGTTCATTTGCAGGTTCAAGTGCTGGATTTAATATTAAAGGTAATGATAAGAAATATACAAATTTTGCACTTGATACTGGAATTGCATATAATGCAACTAAAAATTTAAGTATAAATTTAAACCTAGGGGCTGATGTAAATAGCGATGATAAAATATATAGCACAAGCTTTGGAGCTACTTATAAATTCTAATAAATAGAGCCTATTTTTAGGCTCTATTTAATCTAAATTTTTTATATTTCTATATAATTGCTCAAAAATATAAAAGGTCAAAAATGATACCATTTAGTGATGAAGAGCTTTATGAGCCAGTTTGGGAGAGTCTTAAGGTCGTTATGCCTATGCTTGAGCGTGATGGTGGCGGTATGGAGCTTTTAGGGATTAAAAATGGAGTTGTGTATGTGCAATTAACTGGGCATTGCCATGGTTGCGCAGCTAGCTCTCAGACGCTTAAGTTTGGGATTGAAAAACAAATTCGCAATGATATTCACCCAGAGCTAACAGTAGTAAATATACCAATTGGTCAAGAATTTGATATATCAAAGATGTAAAATCTTACAATGTTTCAAACTAATGGTCTTAAGCAGCAAAAACGGTAAATTTTGAATTATCTCTTTTGGTGTGTGGTTATAACATCTACTAATGCAACTAAAATCTAAACCTAGGGGCTGATATAAATAGCGATGATAAAATCTATAGCACAAACTTTAGAACTACTTATAAATTCTATTAATAGAGCCTAAAAATAGGCTCTATTTAATCTAAATTTTTTATATTTTGTGTATAATTAGTCAAAATTTTTTAAATTTATGCTATATCCAGGGGAATAGATGGAGCAAAATTACAAAGAAATTGCGATAAAATTATTTAAGCAAGGTCAATTTGAGCTAGCTAAAATAAGTCTTAGCATGGCGTATAATAAATTGCCAAGCGATGAGTTACTTGCATTTATTGAGTTTTGCGATATAGCAAAGGATAATCCAAATGATGCTTTCTCGCTCTTTGCGATATACTTTGATCCAGCTCAAGATGACAATACGCAAATATTTAATGAGATGATTGAGATTATGCAAAGCTCAGTCCAAGAGAGCAATATGGAGATTGAAAGCCAAAATGCTATTACTTATGCTGATTTTAAAAATTTGTTAAATGAAAATAATTTTAAAAGTCTATTTGAGAGTATTTTATTTTCAACTAAAATCATAATTATGCATAAAGATGAGCTTTTTGAGCTGGTAAATTTCCTTGTAGATAATGGATTTACAGAGATTGGACTAAAGTATTTAGAGGGTTCAACTAAGATGTTTGCAGGAGATGAACGCTTAGCAATTATGCTAGAAAAGATTAGGAATAAAGATGAAAATAGCCTTAAATGATGGATTTTTAACTGATAATTCTAATGATGTTGCGACTGGGGCTTATTTTGTAGTTACTAATTCAAATTCAAAATATGCAGATGATGCACTAGATGCTGGAGCAAAACTAATTAGCCCACGACAAGCTATAGAGATTTTAGGACTTAAAGAGCGTATAAAAATTATTGGAATTACAGGTACAAATGGCAAGACTACAACGGCGTTTTTACTCGCTCATACCCTCTCAAATTTAGGCTATAAATGTGCTATTAGCGGGACATGTGGATCATTTGTAGATGGTAGGCAGATTGCTAAAAAAGGGTTGACAACTAGTCAAATTCTAGAGACTCTAAGCTATATAAAAGAAGCAGTTGAATGTGATTGTAAATATTTTATAATGGAGGTTAGCTCTCATGCTATAGCGCAAAATCGTATTGAAGGGCTAGAATTTGCTTTAAAAATTTTTACGAATTTAAGTCAAGACCACTTAGACTTTCATAAAAGCTTTGATGAGTACGCTAGAGTAAAGTCAAGCTTTTTATCAGATTCAAGCGATAAAATTATAAATTGCGACGATAAAAATATTAGCTATAATGCTTTAAATGCGCTTACCTACTCATTAAAAAACGGCAATATAATCGCTAGTAATTTTGAGCTAAAAGATGGCATAATTGCAACTATACAAAGCAAGAGCGAAATAGCAAATTTAAGCCTAAATTTGCATGGCAAATTTAATCTTTATAATGCTCTTGGCGTTATTGCTGCAAGCAAGAAATTGCTAAATTTAGATCTTCAATCTATTTGTGATGCTCTAAAAAGCTTTAGTGGAGTAGCTGGTAGAATGGAGATAGTATCTCCTGATATTATTGTAGATTTTGCACATACACCAGATGGTATAGAGAAAGTTTTAAGTTCTATGCAAGCAAGAGAGCTAATCGTAGTCTTTGGCGCTGGTGGCGATAGAGATAAAAGCAAGCGAGCTATAATGGGGCAAATAGTTGCAAAATATGCCAAGGTTGCAATCGTAACAAGCGATAATCCTCGTAGCGAAGATCCAAATTCAATAATAGAACAAGTCGTTTCTAAAATGCCGCCAAATACCATTAAAATTACCGATCGTAAAGAGGCCATTAAAAGGGCAATAGATATACAAAATGGCGAAGTTTTACTCATTTTAGGTAAAGGAGATGAGGATTATCAAGAGATAAATGGGATAAAGTATCCATTTAGCGATCAAAAAATAGTAAAAGAAATATTAAGCAATAAAGGATAAAAATGAAAATACAGATGCTAGCTAGCAAAATTCACAGAGCTACGGTAACAGATGCAAATTTAAACTATGTAGGTTCTATTACAATTGATGAAAATCTGATGAAAGCTGCAAATTTAATCGAATTTCAAAAGGTTGAAATACTAGATGTAAATAATGGTGAGAGATTTGCAACTTATGTAATAAAAGGGGAAAAAGAGGGTGAAATTTGCCTAAATGGAGCAGCTGCTAGAAAGGTTTGTATAGGTGATATTATTATAATAGTTAGCTATGCTACAATGAGTGTAAAAAAGGCTAAAAAATTTAAACCAACTATTGTTCATGTAGATTCAAATAATAAAATAGATGGCTAAAAAAGCCAAATTTAATGGCTCATTTGTTATAATCGCCAAAATTTAAAGGTTGAATATGTTTAAGGATTTTGATTTTTCAAAAATGGGTGAAATGTTGGCTCAAGCCCAGCAAAAAGCAAGCGAATTTGAGGCGCAGATTGCCGCAAAAGAGTTTGAGAGTAAATCAGGCGGTGGATTAATTAGCGTTAAGATTAATGGCAAGGCCGAAATTCTAGATATTTGCATAGATGATTCCTTGCTTGAAGATAAGGATAGCTTGCAAATTTTGCTAATTTCAGCTGTGAATGATGCTATTAAACTAGCTAATGATGAAAAGCAAAATGCAGCCGCATCTTTACTTGGTGGTTTTGGAGGTATAAGGTGAGAAAGATTTTGGCCGCTATTTTAGTGGTTGGGGCGATTTTGCACGCTGCCCCAGAGCCGACAATCGCTGATAGAACGGCGATTTATGATAAAATGCGTGAGTCGCAGTTTAACTACAAAGATCAAACGGCAATCTCTTTAAATGGTGAATATGCTGCTGTTGTTTATGATAAGGCAAATCCGCTAAATAAAAAGGATTATATTAAATTTGACCCATATTTAGGGCTATATTTGGTTAGACCAGGGTTTTCTTTGCGTGGTGCATTTATGCTTGATGAGCTTGATAGCAAGCAAGATATGTGGGTGATGACACTACAAGAAAATATTACCAATATGGGGCATATTAAGAGTTTTGGTAGTGAATTGGGTCAATTTGATGAGCTTAGCTTTAAAACAGGCAAGGTTGGAATGCTAGTATGCGATTGCGCTTCAATGGTAGGAATTAGCCTAGGCGATGATAAATTTATTCCAAATAGATATTTAAAGCATTTTTTACGCTATGATGATGTGTATTATGGTGATATTGGAGTTAAATTTAGCGAAGATAATGCTACTATAAAGGTTCAAAGTGTAAATCCATTTGGTTCAGGCAAAGAGCTTAAAAGCTCTGATATAGTCGTCTCAGTAAATGGTAAAACGCCAAAAAGTTTAAGAGAAATAAATGAGATGGTGCTATTTGCTGATAAGGGTTCGGTGCTTAAATTTGAGATAAAGCGTGATGGAAAACCACTAAGCTACGATGTAAAAATGGCAAATATTACAGTTAAAAATTTAGATATAAAAGCAGCTGAGAGCAATAAAACTGCAATTAAGAAAACACAGCCAAAGCCTAAATTTTCATCTGAATTTGGTGCTAGCTTTAATAAATCATTAGTTATTACAAGCATTAAGGCTAATTCAAAAGCTGCAAAACTAGGACTAAAAGCTGGTGATAAGATTATGCAAATTGATGGCGTAGCAATTAAAAGCATTTCTAAAATAGATGAGTTAATGAAAAATAAGAGTGGATTAGTATATATTTTAGTTTCTAGAGACGATTTTCAGTTTTTTGTGCGAGTAAATAGATGAGCTTTCTAGAGTATCTAGAATCAAATTTACCTAGCGTAGAGAGTTTTCATCCGCATTTTAATGAGGCTCTTGCATGGGTTTTAAAAGCTGGCGGGAAGCATTTTCGTGCCCAATTAGTTATAGGCACTGCAAAGGCTATTAATCCGTCTTGTGATCCATATGCTGCGGCTTTAGCTGTGGAGCTTTTGCATACATATTCGCTAATCCATGATGATCTTCCAGCAATGGATAATTCTAGTCTTCGTCGTGGCGTGGCAACCTTGCATGTTAAATATGATGAGGTTACTGCGATTTTGGCTGGAGATGCATTAAATACTGCAGCATTTGGAGTGTTAGCTAATTCAAATTTACCGCCACACATTGCCATAAAATGCATACAGGTATTAAGTAAAAATGGCGGCCTTGATGGAATGGTAATTGGTCAGGCAATTGATTGTTATTTTGAAAATAAAAAATTGAGCTTAGATGAGCTTGAGTTTTTGCATCTGCATAAAACAGGCGCATTAATTGCTGCTAGTATGCAAATTGGTGCAATAGTAGCTGGTGCAAGCGATAAAGAGTCTAATGATATATATGATGCTGGCTTAAAGCTAGGTCTTGCATTTCAAATTCACGATGATATAATCGATGCTACGAGTAGTAGCGATAAAGCTGGCAAGCCTACAAATAACGATAGCTCTAAAAATTCATTTACAAATTTACTTGGAATCGACAAAGCAAAACAAGCCAGAGACGAACTAGAACGGCAGATTATAGGTCAAATCCAAAACCAAGATGTAAAAGAGCTAGTTTCAAACTTAATAAACAAATACCTAAAAGGATAAAAATGTATAAAAAACAAGCAGATACAATAAGATTTTTATGTGCTGATATGGTGCAAAAGGCAAATTCGGGCCATCCAGGTGCACCAATGGGGCTTGCTGATATAGTTACAGTTTTAAGTACTCATCTAAGCCATAATCCTAAAAATCCAAATTGGTTAAATCGTGATAGATTGGTCTTTAGTGGTGGTCATGCTAGTAGTTTGGTTTATAGCTTTTTGCATCTTAGCGGGTATGATGTGAGCATAGATGATTTAAAAGCATTTCGCCAACTTCACTCTAAAACGCCAGGCCACCCAGAGATTGAGACTCCAGGGGTAGAGATTGCTACTGGGCCACTTGGTCAGGGTGTGGCAAATGCAGTTGGCTTTGCTATGGCAGCAAAATCAGCTCAAAATTTGCTAGGTAGTGATATTATCAATCATAAAGTATACTGTTTATGTGGAGATGGTGATTTGCAAGAAGGGATTAGCTATGAGGCGTGCGCACTAGCTGGTAAGCATAATCTTGATAATCTTGTAATAATCTATGATAGCAACGAGATTACAATAGAGGGCGATACTAATATAGCTTGGGCTGAGGATGTGAAGGTTAGATTTGAGGCAGCCGGGTTTGAGGTTGCTAAGATAGATGGGCATAGTTATGATGAGATTGAATTTGCCCTAAAAGAGGCTAAAAACAAAACCAAACCATATCTAATAATAGCTAAAACTAAAATAGCCAAAGGTGCTGGCGAGCTAGAAGGCAGCCATCATGCGCACGGCGCTCCGCTTGGTGCTGAAGTAATAGCAAAAGCTAAAGAGACAGCTGGTTTTGATCCAAATTTAAGCTTTTTTATAGATGATGATGTGAAGTTTTGGTTTAATCTTGCGCTTGAGAGAGGTGACTTGGCTAATGCTACTTGGGATAAGCTTGTAAGCCAGTTAGATAATGACAAAAAAGAACTTTTACACTCTTTATTAAATCCTGATTTTAGCAAGATCGAATTTCCAGCCCTAAAAGGTCAAAAGATGGCTACAAGAGATAGTAATGGTAAGATTTTAAATGCTATTGCCGCAGCACTACCTGGATTTATAGGCGGTAGTGCTGATCTTGGGCCAAGCAATAAAACTGAATTAAAAGGGTTTGGCGATTATCCAAATGGTAAAAATATGCATTTTGGCATTAGAGAACATGCAATGGCAGCTATCTGCAATGCATATGCTAGATATGGTATTTTTATTCCATTTAGTGCGACATTTTTCATATTTAGTGATTATCTTAAGGCCGGCGCTAGGCTCGCAGCTCTTATGGGGCTTAAGCACTACTTTATATGGACGCATGATAGTATTGGTGTGGGTGAAGATGGTCCAACTCATGAGCCAATTGAGCAGCTTAGCACTTTTAGAGCAATGCCAAATTTCTATACATTCCGACCAGCTGATGGTGCTGAGAATGTGGAATGCTGGAAGGTCGCACTTAATTTAAATGCTCCTTGTGCATTTGTATGTTCAAGACAAGGATTAAATCCTTTAGATGAGGCAAAATTTGGTAGCGTAGCAAATGGCGCATATTTAATCAAAGAGAGTAAAAATCCACAAATTACGTTAGTAGCTAGCGGTAGCGAAGTGGGGCTATGCCTTGAAGCGGCAAATTTACTTGAAAATAGTGATATTGGAGTAAATGTGGTATCCGCACCATGTTTTGACCTATTATGCGAGCAAGAGTCTAGCTATATTAAGCGTATATTTGCGCCTCAAACAAAAGTTTTAGCCGTAGAGGCTGCAACAGCACTTGAGTGGTATAAATTTGCCAATAATGTATTTGGAATGAGCTCATTTGGTGCTTCTGCTCCAGCAGATGAATTGTTTAAGTATTTTGGATTTAGTGCTGCAAATATAGCAAATGTTGCTAAAGAGATGTTAAAATAAAACCCCTAGCCAAATGGCTAGAGGTTATAATACAAATTTAGAGTGCTTTTTAAGTAGTGAAAATAGCTCTAAACGCTCACTATCGCTATTTACTAGCACACTTAGATTAAAGCTTTTAAATTTGCCATTTTTACTAGTATTTGATGGTGTTATTTTATGGTTTCTCTCTCCTACGCACTCTTTGATTATACTATTTTCATCGCTAAGATTATCAAAAATCACCTTATACTCCCAAAATATAGGGTAAATTATATCTGGTTTTTTGCCATTTAGATCACAAATTTGAGCCATTTTCTCTCCTATATTCACCGCTTTTGCCGCCACTTTTTGACTCTAGGGCAATATCGCTAATTATCATTGATTTATCAATTGCTTTAATCATATCATATATGGTAAGAAGTCCGATACTTACAGATGTTAAAGCTTCCATTTCTACTCCGGTTTTACCTTGAGTAGCTACCTTGGCTATGAGTTTAAATCCTGGTAAATTTTCAATATCTTCTATATTTATATCAACTGAATTTATCATAAGTGGATGACACATTGGTATTAGATCACTAGTGCGCTTAGCCCCCATAATAGCAGCGATTACAGCAGTTTGTAAAACAGGCCCTTTCTTACCAGTATTTTCTTTAATAGCTGTGTAGGCTTCTTTAGACATTGTAATAATCCCGCTAGCTATAGCAATACGCTTAGTAGCATCTTTATGACCAACATCAACCATTGTTGGCAAATTTTTTTCATTTAAATGAGTTAACATTTTTATCCTTTTTTAATTGATTATATCAAATTTTATCTTAATAGTTTTACTTAAGCTTATATTTATCATATATTAAAAAATTAATTATATAATTCAAGTTCCTAAACAAATAACCTCCTTTTTGTAAAGACGCTCGCTCTTTTGAGCGGGTGTTTTATTTATTTTTTTAATCAATATTATATTTTTTATTGTTTTATGGGCAGATGTCCGAGCGGTTGAAGGAGCACGCCTGGAACGCGTGTAAGGTGAAAGCCTTCGGGGGTTCAAATCCCTCTCTGTCCGCCATTAATTATAAAAGATATATTAAATTTAAAATTTATATGAAGTATTTAAAGAAAAAAGACCGCCGAAGCGATCTTTATGGTATTAGAGTCTTGACTCATAGCGTCTAAGCATATAAAGTCTTTTAAGCATTTTTTTGCGAGCTGAGATTTTTTGTTTTTTACGAATTTCAGTCATAGGCTCAAAAAAGCGTCTAGCACGAACTTCAGTAACTACTAAGTTACGATCAGTTTGTTTTTTAAAGCGTCTATATGCTTCATCAAAAGACTCATTTGGATGTACCTTAACTCCTGGCACGATCCTCACCACCTTTCGTTGAAAATTTTGAGAAAAGATTATATCGAAATTTAACTTAAATTTCAATTTTATAATTATAAAATAATCTTATTTAACCATATTTTAAAATAAGAAATTATATAATCAAACGCAAATCAACACAAGGAATTACAAATGTCTTGCAAGCCGACGCATTACACCAAACGCCGTTATAGCGTGTATGCTATTGTTACTTTGATTGCTTTAGCACTCCCATTTATCCGTATTGATGGCAATCATCTATTTTTACTCAGTTTTGATAAGAAGCAGTTGCATTTACTCTTTACTTCATTTGATATGCAAGAGTTATATTTAATGCCATTTTTGCTCATTATTTTGTTTTTAAGCATATTTTTTATGACTACTTTAGGTGGTAGAGTTTGGTGCGGCTGGACCTGTCCGCAGACAATTTTTCGTGTAATTTATAGAGATTTAATCTGTACTAAAATTCTTAAAATTCGTAAAAATATAAAAGATAAACAAAAAGAATTTGATGAAAATATCATTAAAAAAACTATCTCTATAATTATCTGGGCGGCTTTAGCATTTGTAGCTGCGAGTAATTTTATGTGGTATTTTGTACCGCCTGAAGATTTTTTTACCTATCTTGCTAATCCAGCCGAGCATAAGCTTTTAGTTGGAATTTTAATAGGTATTACTACATTTTTAGTTTTTGATGTGGTGTTTTTGGCTGAAAATTTTTGTGTTTATGTCTGTCCATATGCTAGGGTTCAAAGCGTTATGTTTGATAATGATACAATTCAGGTTATATATGATGAAAATCGTGGCGGTAAAGTATATGATGGTCATACAAAGCTGGGTAAAAAGCCAACTACTCCAGGTGCTGAGTGTATTGGTTGTGAGGCATGTGTAAGAGTATGCCCAACTCATATAGATATTAGAAAAGGTATGCAGCTTGAGTGTATCAACTGTCTTGAGTGTAGTGATGCGTGTAGTGAAGTAATGGGCAAGCTAGGTAAAGAGAGCTTAATCAACTGGACTAGCGCTAAGGCTATTAAAACTAGAAGCAAGGTTAAATATTTTAGATTTAGAACTATTGGCTATATGATTGTATTGTGTATTGCTGTGGTTGCACTAGGGCTAATGACAACTAAAAAAGAGCATATGCTATTAAATATAAATAGAGCTACTCAGCTTTATAGTATTAAAGTGCTTGATAATGATATATTAAAAGTACAAAATGCATATACTTTCTTAATCCAAAATACCGACAATGTCGAGCATACATACTATTTTGATATCAATGAGACAAGAATTAAAATAGATAGACCGCTTGAGCCTATTAAATTAAAAGCTGGCGGCAAGAAAAAAGTAATTGTGGTATTAAGCACAACACAGACGCTAGTAGATGATACAAGACGAGATACGCCAATAGATATTACAGTTAATGCATATGCTAAAGATGCTAAAGAGATAATTAATATTGATCGCAAAACTATCTTTGTATATCCTAAGCAAATTGAGCTAGAAAAAGCTTTAAATGCAAGATAATTCTACACAAAAGGGGCATAAAGCCCCTTGATTCTATAAAAATAATAAAATAGTGATAAATTTTATTAAAACTATCAAATATTTACCTTTTTATTTAATAAATTTTTGTAAAATACGAGAATTTAAATCAGCTCAAATATGCAAATTTGAAAGGCAATAATATGAAAAAATTTGGCAAATTTTTAACTCTTGGTTTTGCTGCTTTGATAGTAGTAGGTTGTGGTGATAGTAAAAAAAGTAGCGCACCACAATCTGCTCAAGCGCTCCCTGTAAGCGTGGCAGTAGCAAAGGTTGGCGACATACCTATCAATCTGGAATTTAACGGTCAGGTCGTAAGCGAGATGGATGTGATAGTAAAAGGTCAGGTAACTGGCTCTATTGAGAAGCAGTTTTTTACTCCAGGAAGTATGGTTAAGCAAGGTGATAAACTTTATCAAATTGATGAGTCAAAATATAGAGCAATCTATAATGACAGATTAGCAAATTTTAAAAATGCTAAAGCTCAGTATGATAGAGCAGTAAATTTAAAAGCTAAAAACGCAATATCAGCTAAAGAATTTGACTCAGCTAGCAGCGCATATGGCTCAGCTTTGGCAAATTTAAATAATGCTAAAATTGATTTAGATTATTCTGTAGTAACTGCGCCATTTGATGGAGTTATTGGTGATACGCTAAAAGATGTTGGTTCATATGTGAGTGCTACTGATAACGATTTGGTTCGCATTACAAAACTAAATCCGATATTTGTTGAATTTGGAATATCAGATCGTGATAAGCTTGATATCGATGAAAAAAGCAAAAGCGGCCAATGGAAACAGCTACATTCAACTGTGCAGATAAAGCTAGCTGATGGCAATGAACATAATGGGACTATAAGCTTCCTTGATAGCGTAGTAGACCCAAAAAGCGGCACCATAAAAGCAAAAGCCAAATTTGATAATAACCAAACTCAAATTCGTCCAGGTGTATTCGCAGCTGTAAAAGTATATGGATTTTATCAAAAAAATGGATTTAAAATTCCACAAATTGCCGTATTGCAAGATTTAGTAAATCCATTTGTATATGTAGTAGAAAATGGTAAAGTATCAAAAAGATCTATTAAAATCGTCTCTCAAGATGCTATTAGCGTGGTTGTATCAAGTGGATTAAAAGACGGAGATAAAGTAATTTTGGATAATTTTAAAAAGATTCAAGATGGCTCACCAGTTCAAATAGTAGAAACAAAAGGTGAGTAGATGTTTTCTAAATTTTTTATAAATCGTCCAGTTTTTGCCTGCGTAATATCTATTATCATAGTTTTAGCCGGTCTTATCGGGCTTAAAAATGCTGCTATAGAGGAGTATCCACAGCTTACACCGCCTCAAGTTGTGGTACAAGCTACATATAGTGGCGCAGATGCGCAAACCATCGCAAGCGCAGTCGCAGCTCCATTAGAAGAGGCTATAAACGGCGTTGACGATATGATATATATGCAAAGCACATCAAGTTCAGCTGGTACAATGAGCTTGAATATTTTCTTTGAGATTGGTACAGATCCTCAAACTGCTTCAGTAAATGTAAATAATAGGGTAAGCCCAATTTTATCAAAACTTCCAGAAGAGGTTCGCAGAGTCGGCGTAAAAGTAGATGAAAGAAGTAGTAATATCTTAGAAGTTTTAGCTTTTTATGATCCAAGTAAAAAGATGAATGATACTGAGCTATCTAACTATGTAAGCATTAATGTAGCTGATGAGCTAAAACGCGTTAAAGGCGTAGGCGATGCTGTGGTAATTGGTAATAAAGAGTACTCTATGAGAGTATGGATAAAGCCTGATTTATTAAAGCATTATGATATGACTGTTAATGAAGTAATTGATGCGATTAAGGAGCAAAACTCACAATATGCAGCCGGAAAAATAGGCGAACAGCCAATGGCTACTGGAAATCCATATGTATATTCTATTAAGCCCGAAGGAAGATTAACTCAAATTAGCGAATTTGAAGATATTATAGTAAGAGCTGATTTGAATGGGAATATTATTAGATTAAAAGATGTCGCTAGCGTTGAGCTTGGAGCTCAGAGTTATGCATTCTCTGGGCGTTTTAATGGTGGTAGTATGATACCAGTACTTATATTTTTACAAAGTGGAGCCAATGCCTTAGAAACTGCTCAAGCAGTCCAAGCTAGAGTTGAAGAGTTAAAAGATAGCTTTCCAGGTGATATGACTTATAGAGTAGCATATGATACGACTGAATTTGTTCAAGTTTCTATTGATGAAGTGATTAAAACTTTTATAGAAGCTATTATTTTAGTTGTAATTGTTATTTATATGTTCCTTGGAAATCTTAGGGCAACTTTTATACCGCTACTTACGGTACCAGTATCTATTTTGGGTGCATTTGCCGGAATTTATGTAATGGGATTTTCAGTAAATTTGATTACGCTTTTTGCGCTTATTTTAGCAATTGGAATTGTAGTTGATGATGCTATTATAGTTATAGAAAATGTCGAGAGAATTCTTCACGAAGAGCCAAATCTAAGCGTTAAAGAAGCCACAACAAAAGCTATGGATGAGATTATGGCACCTGTTATTTCCATTGTGCTAGTTCTTTCAGCGGTATTTATTCCTGTTTCATTTATGGAAGGATTTGTTGGTGTTATACAAAAGCAGTTTGCGCTTACGCTAGTTGCATCTGTGTGTATTTCTGGGTTAGTAGCACTTACCCTTACGCCTGCGCTTTGTGCGATAATTTTACGCAAAAAAGAGAAGCCGCCATTTTGGTTTGTTCGTAAATTTAATGAATTTTTTGATTTTTCAACTAGAATTTTCTCCGCTGGTGTAGCTAAAATTTTGCGCCATGTAGTTATTAGTCTTATTAGTGTTGCAATTATTATTTTTATGATGATTGAACTATTTAAGGTTATTCCTAGTGGACTTGTACCAGCTGAGGATAAAGGTAGTGTTTTAACTATTATTAACCTACCACCAGCATCAACTCTACCTAGAACACTTGAAGATGCTGCGTTTATAGAGAGTATAGTATCAAAAAATCCAAATGTAAAAAGCGTTACTACGCTAACTGGTTATGATATGATGGCTGGATCGCTTAGAGAAAATGCTGGTATGATGTTTATCACGCTTCAGCCTTGGGATGAGCGTCCAGGCAAAGAGAACGCCGCTGCGACAATAGCAGGACAGTTTATGGGAATGCTATATGGTGCTGATAGAAATTCATTAGCCTTTGTGACTACTCCACCTCCAATTATGGGATTATCTATGACTGGTGGTTTTGAATTGTATGCACAAAATATCACAGGTAAGAGCTACAATCAAATAGAAGCTGATGTACAAAGAGTTGTAGCCAAGGCAAATCAAAGCCCGGTTTTAACTCAAGTTAGAACTACGCTAGATACAAATTTCCCTCTATACAATCTAACTTTAGATAGGGAAAAGATCAAGATGATGGGTATCTCGTTTGATGATATATTTGATACAATAAATTCAACTATTGGTCAGTATTATGTAAATGATTTTAATATCCTTGGTAAGACATATAAAGTAAATATTAGAGCCTATGAGAGCTATAGAGATTCACCTGAGGATTTAGGATTGCTGTATGTGCGTAGTAGAAGTGGTGATTTAGTACCACTAGATTCTATTATAACTCTTACAAGGGGATTAGGACCTGATAATGTTGATAGATTTAATGGATTCCCAGCAGCTAAGATTATGGGTGAGCCAAAACCTGGATACACCTCAGGCGATTCTATTAAAGAGATTGAAAGAATTATTAAAGAAGAGCTTGGTAAAGAGTATAATATCGGCTGGGCGGGTTCGGCATATCAAGAAGTTAGTAGCACAGGCAAGGGTACTCAAGCCTTTATATTTGGACTTATATTTGTATTTTTGATTCTAGCAGCACAGTATGAGAGATGGCTAATGCCACTAGCAGTTGTTACAGCTGTGCCATTTTCGGTATTTGGGGCGCTAGCATTTACATATTTAAGAGGGCTTAGCAATGATGTTTATTTTGAGATTGGATTGCTTCTTTTAATAGGTTTAGCAGCTAAGAATGCAATTTTGATTGTTGAGTTTGCTATGCAAGAACATCTTGGAGGAAAAAGCATCAAAGAGGCCGCAATTAGCGCTTCAAAGATGAGATTTAGACCAATTGTTATGACTTCACTTGCATTTACTTTAGGAGTTTTACCTATGGCGATTGCTACTGGTGCGGGTGCTGCATCACGCCACGCACTTGGAACTGGGGTAATTGGTGGTATGATAGCAGCTACTACAATTGCTATATTTTTTGTTCCACTCTTTTTTTACATATTAGAGAGTTTTAATGAGTGGTTAGATAGCAAAAAATCTAAATTTGGAGTTGAGAATGAATAAGATTTTTGCAATTTTGATAGCAGCACTGATTAGCGGCTGCTCTCTTCGCCCTGATATGATTGAAATACAACAAGAGTATAGATATCAAATGGATGTTTATAGTGTGAGTGAAAAGTGGTGGGAGAGTTTTGGCGATGAGAGGCTAAATTTACTTATTCAAAAAGCTCTGCAAAATAATAGCGATTTGCTAATTGCATTAAATAATATAGAAAAATCTAGAATCGCTCTAAGGCTTGATAGATTGGAGTTCTTACCAAATATTTCACTACAAGGCGAAGCAACTAAAGAAGGAAAAGCAGATACTAGCCATAATAATATAAATAAATTCTCTCTTAGCTCAGTTCTTAGCTATGAAGTAGATTTGTGGGGCAGAGTTCGCAATACTGCAAATGCGAGCGAGGCAGCATATAATGCTACGAAATTCGATTATGAAAGTGCTAGAATTAGTTTAGCAAGTAGTGTAGCAAATAGTTATTTTTTGTTAACTTCTTTGCGTGAACAAGAACAAATCTTGCAAGATACTCTAGACTCATATCTAGCAAGTGTGAAGTATAGAGCCTCACAGCTTGCTAATGGCGAGATAGATGAGCTAGTATATGCGCAAAGTGTAGCTGCAGCTGATGGAGCAAAGGCTCAGTTAGCCGGACTTAAGACGCAAATTTCACAAGCAAATTCAGCCCTTGCTATTTTAGTTGGTGGAAGTCTAGATGAAATTTTATACTCTGATATAAATGCTGCAACTAGATTGCCAAATTTACCACAAGTTCCAAGCGGGATTAGTTCAGATATATTATTAAAAAGGGCTGATGTCGCAAGTGCGTTAGAGAGGCTAAAATCTAGTAACTATCTAGTTGGCGTAGCTAGAACTCAGTGGCTACCAAAAATATCCCTTACTGGTATATTTGGATATTCAAGTGCAGATTTAGATAATCTAATAAGCGCTAATAAATCCATTTGGAGTGTAGGCGGAAGTCTTGTTGGGCCACTTCTTGATTTTGGAAGAACATATAATAGCGTCGAGATTGCAAATTTAGAACAAAACGCATCATTTTTAGCCTATGATAAGGCAGTTAAAAATGCTTTTGGCGAGATTAGAACTGCACTTGATAGTAGAAAAAATTCACTTATTAAAGCTCAAAGTAGTGTAAATTTAGTAGCAAGCCAACAAAAAGTTTATGATATAGCCCAAAGTCGTTATGATGCTGGATA
>NZ_JAGCNF010000056.1 GCF_017646085.1 Campylobacter sp.
TGTTGTGTTTCAACTTCTAAAATAGTTATATTGTCAATAGTTTTATAAATATTTTTGTATAATAACAAATATTTTATTTGTAAAGGCACTAAATGAATTATGATGAGTTTGAAAATAAACTAAAATCAGTCAGTTTGAGCAAAAAAGATTTTTCTGAAATGGTTAAAATGAGCTATACTGGTGTAACTAATTGGAAGCAAACAAATTCTATACCAGGTTGGGTCGATAGCTGGTTAGAAAATTATGAAAATGTAGAAAAAAAAATTGAAAGTGACAAAATGCTTGACATAAGAGCATTTTTGACAAACCAGTATAATTTACAAACTTCCCAGAAAGAAGACGACTGTCTAAAATTGAACTATAATTTTAATAATGTTAGCGTAAATTTATACTTCGATATTTATGATGTAGATAGCATTGCTTTTCATATGATATTAATATATGAAGAGTCCTATTATTATACAGCTCTAAATATAGACAATATCATATCTAGAAATCAATATCTAACCAAAGTTCCTGAGAATATTTTATTTAAAATACTCACGAATGGTTCTTTAGATAAATTTTATAACAACATGAGACAAAGAATTTTAGAAGATAAATTTATAGCAAGTAAATATAGCAAAGATATAGATTTTAAAAAAGCATTAAAGAATACAGATAAAGATACAGATGAGGATGAAAAGCCTTTCTTGTATTGTTTAAGAAAAACTCAAATGTCAGAAAAACAGCTAGAAAAACTATATTCTAGATTAAATATAGCTAGAAAAATATTATGGGAAATAAAAAAACAAGGGCGTACTATCGTAACAACTTCAGATTTTACTAAAAGAAAAAAGCTTACTCTCATATTAAAAGATTTACAGATAAAAATATTTTAATAGTTTTTAGGATTGTGGGCTAAATTTTAGCCCACTAACGCTCAAACTCCACTTCTACACTGTATCCTCTGCTATTTAGATTGTGTCTTACGCTTGTTATGCTAAACTTTTTTAGCTCTATATCGCTGTTTGTATTTTTAAATGTTATAGAGCCGCCAGTAATAATATTAGCCCCTGCTAGGCTACACCTACCGCTGATACCACTCTTTTTAAGCTCATTTAGCTTTGCATTTGCTTTAGCGTATGCTTCACCATCGCTTTTAGGCTGGCTTATTCTCATATTATAACTAGGCTCGCCACTACCAGCACGAAGCGAACGCATAGCCCCACTACTAATATCTTGCCACTGCAAAACAACGCTTTTATATACATTTCTATAAGCTTCATTAATCTCAAGACTATATAGCTCTTTTGCGTCTATTTCATATTTTGGCGCATTGCTTACTCCAAAATCTATCTTTTTAGCTATAATCAAGGTAGAGTTTTTAACCGCTGCTAAAAAGCCAAACTCGTAAGCCAAAGTGTATATAAACTCTATATCGCTAACATTATCTTGCAATTTTGAGGCGATATTAGCATCATCGCCGCAGCACTTAAGCTCTAAATTTTGCTCTTTTGCTATAGTTTTTGCTATGCCAAAAAGAGTAGTATTCTCCCAAGTTTTACTTCTTTTTACTTTTAATTTGCCGTTGCTAAAATCAGCCGCAGTTGCCCTAACTTCAGTCGTATTTGCCTTAAAGTTTCTCTCTACCGTTTGCAATCTAAACTCTCCAACGCTATATAGATCATCTTCATACCCTAAATACATCACTATCTTATCCCCAAAAGATGGCGCATCATAAAGACCATTAATCACTATGCTTATCTCATCGCTCTCTTTGCCATCTTTATCATCAAAGCTAATAGATATAAGATTAGCCTTGATAGTTGCAGTCAGATCCTTATCATTTACTATAATCTTAAAATTTGGCTTTAGCATTAGGCGCTCTTTAGTATATCTGATAGCTTTTTAGCTCTATTTGGGGTCTGTTTTGCCCATTTGCTTTTTAGCATATTGTTGCTAGCTTTAAGATATTCCCTATTTTCTATTAGCTTTAAAGTGTTTTTAAATCCTAGCATTCCACTTACACCCATTTGATACGCCATCTCTATTACAATGCTTTGAACCTGCTTTGGCTGTGATTTTAGCCATTCAAGCTTTGCAAACACCTCATTTTGAAGTTTTTGTAGTTTTAGCTCTAAAATCTTGCACGCCACTTCTTTACTCATAGGCTCATATCTGTTTTTGTTTAGCTCGAGCTCATCACTAGTTAAGCTATCACACTTAAATCCATAACCAACGGTCAAAAACCCCAAACTATCTCTATAAACATACTCACTAAAACCCTCATTTGCTTTGATATTATCTATTAAACTCATAACTATCTCCTTTTTATATTTTATGTTCTATTTTTACCTACTTTTAACGCACAAAATTTTCGCAATAGTAAAACAACCTAAATGGTTGTTTTACGGCGAAAATTTGGAGTAAAAACCAAATTTAAAGCAACAAAAAACTCGCAGGAGTTTTTGGCGAAA
>NZ_JAGCNF010000057.1 GCF_017646085.1 Campylobacter sp.
CCTGCTACGATAAAAGGCGCAAAACTAAATGAATTACTAGAAAAATCAAATTTAAGCGATAAAACACATTTATTACCTATGCCTAGACTTGTTGAATTTGCTCAAAATATGGAGTTTAATTCAACAAAAGTTAGCAAGTATATAAAAAATCAAATATCTAAATTCGATAGCAAAAATATATCTCTTTTAGTCTTAGGCTGTACGCATTTTAACTACTTTAAAGATAGCTTTATAAGCTTAATTCCAAATTCTAAAATAGTAGATGGAGTCGATGGAACAATAAGACAGATAAAAAGAAAAATAGATGAACTTAATAGCAAAGGCAAAAATTTAGATACAAAACTACTATACTACTCATCTAAGAAACAAAAAGATATAAAAGAGATTGCTCCATTTTTATTAAGGTTAGATAAAATGGCTAGGATTTAAGGTTTATCGTTGCAAATACTAAATTAAACATTACAACCAATTTTGCCCTCATAATAATCTAATTAAAAAAAATTTAATATTTTACTACAAGAGGTAAGCTTTTTTAAAAAAATTAATTTTTAGTGAAATAGATAATTTTGAAAATTCATATGCTTTTAATGATGAAAATGCATTAAAAGCAATATTAAGAGATAATGATAATCCTCTTATATTTAACACTCACAAGCAATGGCTATTTTTATTAAATAAAAATTTAGAACAAAATAAGCTATTAAATGATGAAAATTTTGGTAGAATTAAAAAAGAAAATAGAAGCTATATCTAATCAAGATAATTTATTTTGGAATTTAAATTTAATACAAGGAGAAAAAAATGAATTTAGAACACATAATGATGGAGTTTAACAAGATGTTAGACAAAGCAGAATTCAATCTGAAAATGGAACTAGAAGCCCACGAGTGGTTGATGAATCAATTGAAAATAGAGCTAATCAAAGCGAAGAACAGTTCCGATACTCAAGCAATAAATTTTATAGAAGAAAAGATGAATTTCCAAAATCTGATGATAAAAATGACAAAAGAAGAGATCAGTTTGTTATCCTAGATTTAGATAAATACTACTGTTCTTTAAAACAAGTTGTTTATAGATTATCTTCTATTTATAGTATGGTAGATGTAGATACTAATTTTGATTGTGATACACGAGCCAAATTAGTATCTTAATATAAAATCAACAAATTAAAGAGATATTTGAAAAATTAACACCTAAAGAATTACAAGATTTATTAAAATTTTCTAACAATAAAGACTATATTTAACCTTATTAGCCAAGCTAGCCTTCTAGTATATTTCATTTTAGTCTGTATTTTTAATTTTATAATACATTACAATCGCTACTAATCATTAGTAAGAAAGAGTAAAGCAACAACAAAGCAATCTGAATTTAAAAGTATTTAGTAAATTTAATAGATTGCTTTGTTGATTTGCCCACCGCAATGATAAATTTCTTTTTTGAGTATGGGGCGTCCCCGCTTACAGGGACTTTAGCGACATATAGTCTACTCCACCGTTACGCTTTTTGCAAGATTGCGTGGCATATCTACATCATTACCTAATCTAATAGATATCTCAAGCGCAAAAAGCTGCAACACAACCATAATCTCAAAAAACTCACTCATAGGATGAGAGTGCGAATTAATCCTAATAAAATCATCACTTAGCTCAAATTCAACCGGAGAGATAGTCGTGATAAATGCATCTCTAGCTGCAAGCTCTTCGACATTTGATTTAGTCTTATCATATAAGATAGTTTGTGGTAATAATGCAATCGTATATAGCCCCTCATCTGCTAAGGCTATTGGCCCATGCTTCATCTCTCCAGCTGGATAACCTTCAGCATGCAAATAGCTAATCTCTTTTAATTTTAACGCACCTTCAAGAGCTAATGGATAAAAGATATCCCTTCCAATAAAGAAAAATCCATGTCCATGTACATAATGCTTAGCTTTGCGATAAATTTTTTCTTGTAAACTTTTATCAAAATTTACCACGCTTGGGATATTTCGAAGAGCGCTTATCTCATCTTGTAAAGTTGTAGCGCTTATAGTGCCACGGATTTTAGCAAGCTTTAATGCTAGCATCCATAAACAAATCATTTGAGTAGCAAAGGCTTTAGTGCTTGCTACACCTTTTTCTATACCTGCACGAGTTAGTAAAACCTCCTTAGCCATCCTAACAATACTTGAATTATCAACATTACAGATAGCTAGAGTTTTTAAATTTGAGTTTTTAGCAATTTTTAAAGCCTCTAATGTATCTGCTGTTTCACCACTTTGGCTAATTACTACAAATAGCGAATTTGGATTTAAAAACGGCTCTTTATATCTAAATTCGCTAGCAACTACCACAGTGGCTCTAATCTTAGCAAGCCTTTCTAATAGATAGCTAGCAGCTAGTGCAGCATGATAGCTAGTACCACAAGCACATAATACTATTTCATCAATATCCCTAAGCACACTCTCATCAATATCTAAATTTAAATCATCATCGCTTAATCTTCCCATTAAACACTCAGCAATTACTTGAGACTGCTCATAGATCTCTTTTTCCATAAAAAATCTATAGCCATCTTTTAACGCATAGCCTTTATCTTTAGGTAGTTCGCTAAAGCTTAATTTTACCTCATTATCATTTTCATCATATATATTTAAACTTCCAAGTTTTGCTACACCATATGTACCATCTTCAAGATATATAGCATCTTTAGCTAGGCCAATAAGAGGCGAATCTGAACTAGATAGATAAAACTCATCAGCATCTCTAGCGATGATAAGTGGGGCTGCATTCTTAGCAAAGAATAACTCACCAGGAGCTGCCTTGGTCACAAGCAAAGTAGCATATGCACCTCTTAATCTTGATATAGTCTTTTTATATGCATCAAATGGAGTTTTTGCATTTTTATTATACTCTTCAAAAAGATGGACAATTACCTCAGTATCAGTCTGACTTAAAAATTTCACCCCAGCAGCTTCTAACTCATCTTTTAACTCTTTATAATTTTCTATAATTCCATTATGAATCACAAAACTATACTCACCAAGATGCGGATGAGCATTAATCTCAGTAGGCTTGCCATGTGTTGCCCATCTAGTATGACCAATAGCTACGCCAAATCCTTTAGACTCATACTCTTTCATTTTATTGGCCAAATTCTCAAGCTTTCCAACAGCCTTATAATATCCTATCTCATCGCCACTAGCTATAGCCATTCCAGCACTATCATATCCACGATATTCTAACTCTTTTAAACCATTTAATATAATATTTTTTTTCTCTTTATTGCCAATATAGCCAACAATTCCACACATATTTCACTCCGTTATAATCTCTTTTAAAAACTTATCCATTTTAACTTTTAGCTTATCTTCTATAGGTAGAAGTAGCATATTTCTGGTGCGGTTTTTGATAGTTTGTATTCTAGCATTTGCTAACTTAATTTTAAATTTGCTAAGCATACTTAATATATAAACCATAAAACCACGCTGATCTTTTGAGTTTATATTTAGCTTAGCATAATTTTGCGAATAATTCATATCAAAACTAATCTCATTAGATAAAATCACTGGCTTATCGCATTGTGGATTATCTTTAGAGCATAAAGCTTGAATAAGTTGACTTTGAGTATTTTCGATCTTAGAATTATAATCAAGCCTTATATAACTCTTACCATCAAAAAGCTCAAAAATCTCCATATAAGCAAGATCTAAATTACGCAACTCCCACAAAACCATCGCCATATTCCAGCTGCTTTTAGTTATAATTTGTACACTATGGGTTGTTAACTCTAAATTTATATTTGAACACTCATTAGCCTTAAGTGCGATATCGATAATTTGCTGTTGGCTATATTTGATAAAGAGCAAATTTGATTCTATAGCTAAAATTTGCCCTTTTATATGCTTGTCTAAAGATATAAATTCTTTCTGTTTTTTTAAAAGCTCAATCTTTTTAGTGCGCTTATTTACAATATCTATCAAATTCTCATCACTATCAAAAGCATTTAATGCACTATCATAAATTTGGCGTAGTTTAGCATTTTGTGTAGGGCTAAATGGGTGTGAATTTTTAGCTTTTAATCTAGCATAACTTAAGATATATAGTAGTTTTAAGGCTTGCTTTTCTTTAATAGAGCTTACTAAGCTTAGCATTGCTGATTCATTAATTGGTTCTGAGAGTAGATCTATAAGTTGATTTTGATTTTTAATCAAATTCATACCCATATTTATAGTCTTTTGCATTAAATCTAACTTAGTACAATATGAACGGAATATATTTGCGCTACTTGTATAGCTTGTCGAAGCTTGATGCATAAGCGCTACTAGCTTTAATAGCATTTTTCCATTAGCGCATAAATCAGCATAAAGACTAAAGACAAATCTATCCTCAATGCTCTCTAACTCGCCCACGACAGCTACACAACTCTCATCTAAGCTATATTCGCCTTCTAAACTAGCAAGATGCGAGCTAAATTCCATTGGTTTAATGATTTTAAGAAGCTTTGAACTATCTAAAAGAAGTTTTAAAATATCCTTACTATGCTTACGATTTAATATCTTTTTTAATCCTTCATAAACTTTTGGAGAACTACTATCTTCTAGTCGTTTGATATATACTAAGGTGCTTATATCAAAAGCAAGCTCAACATCGGGGAGTAGGCTTAACTCCTTAAGAATAAGCTCAAAGTCTTTTGGTTTTTTACGGCTTGGTACATAAATAGTATTTGCGATATTATATATCCCTCCTGAAAGTCTACAAATCCTAGCAGTACCTAAAGATATTCTTACGCCAAAAGCACGCCTTGCTAGATATCTTGAATAAATATATATAGTATGCATCGCCCATAAACACTTACTTAGGAGTATCTCTTGAGGACTTAAACCTTTTTTGGATTTAGTTTGCATTATTTTAGCTACAGAATCTAGATATTCACGACCTAAAATTTCGCCACCTCCGCTAATTTGCAACGCTGAACGAAGTGAACTAATATAATCAAATGCTAAATTCATCTCGCTTAATTCATTTTCATCTATATATTTTAACGCATTAGATTTTAATGTGCCGCCAAAGAGACTAAAAAGCCAAAATACCCTTTTATAATCCATAAATCCGCCACTACCATTAAGCAAATTTGGACTACAGTCTAAATAGTGCGGACAGTTCATTGGTTCAAGTTTATTTAAATGATAACGGATTAGCTCATCTTTTTTATTTTTATTGATTTGAGCAATTTGAGTTTTAATATTTTTATATAATATTTTTGAGCCACATACTAAACGAATATGGCTAAATAATATCGCTAGTTCAATATCATTAGATATCACGCACAACTCATCTTGTTCATATAGTTTTGCCTCTATATCTAAGCCTACACTTTTTAAAATTTGCAAATATTTTTGGGCGATGGTTTTAGCATTATAGCCTAATTCATTTTTATAAATTATAGCTAGATCGATACTGCTTTTAACACTCATTTCACCAAGCGCATAACTACCTATAGCTACCACACATAGTGGTACACTATCATCACTTAATACAAACTCACCAAATGAGTCTAATTTAACTATATCAAAAGCTGATTTTAAAAACTTATCTATCTCTTTAGATTGATAAATTCCATAATTCCTACCGCCAAGTTTTATAAACCGACTCTTTAAACTCTCTTTACATTTGGCTATATCTTCTTTTAATTTTATATTAGTATTATTTTTATTAGGTCTCATCTACTTCCTTTAAGTAGCATTTTATCTAAATTCAACTTGTAACTATATTATATATAAATTTATATACAATCAAAATTGATAATGAATATAATTTATTTTATGTAATAATCTTACTATTAAAAGAATAAAAAATATATTTTAAGAGATAATGCATTAATTAAAACTTAGTCTAATCAAAACTTTTACTAAAAGCAATAAAATTTCAAAAATTGTTTTAATGAAGTGCCATTATAATAATGACACTTTCTAAAATCAGATTTTACTGCAGTAGTCTTAATATATTTTGTTGTACTGAGTTGGCTTGACTCATAGCGTAGCTTCCGCTTTGGGCTAGTATGTTAAATTTAGAGAAGTTTGCACTCTCACTAGCAAAGTCTACATCTCTTATTTGGCTTTCAGCTGATTTTACATTTACTTGAGTAACTGTAATATTATTTATAGTAGCTAC
>NZ_JAGCNF010000058.1 GCF_017646085.1 Campylobacter sp.
AAATGAGAGTCTTTTTAACCCTTTTACTTCTTGCCTTGCATAGTTGGGCAGGGACTATTTTTAATGGCGGAATTGAGATTATTAGTATTAAATCAGTTTACGCTGGAGATTTAAAGGTAAACAATAAGCCAGTATCATGGCTAAATCATCCTAGAGAAAATGATGTAAAAATAGCATTAATCCCAGCAAGCTACTATGCAAGAAATGATATAAATATCACAAATAGTCTTAATGGCCAAAATAGCTTGACTATTTTAAAAATGGAGCAAAAAAACTATAAAAAAGAGAGTATTAAGGTTGCCCCAGCAAAGGCAAATCCTCCAAAAAGTGTTATGAAGCGTATAGAAAATGAGCGCAATGAGGCTATGGAGATTTATAAAACTTTTAGCCCAAATTTATTAGTCAATAGCAAGTTTATAGCTCCGATGAGTAGTTTTATTACTAGCCAATATGGCAATGCTAGAGTTTTTAATGGCACTATCAAAAGCTATCATGGCGGTACAGATTATAGAGCCCCAATTGGTCAAAAAGTAATAGCTGCAAATGATGGTATAGTAAGAATTGCTAAAGATAGGTATTATGCTGGAAAAAGCGTTATAATTGATCATGGTGGCGGTATTTATACTCAGTATTATCATCTTGATAGGATCGATGCAAAAGTAGGGCAAAGAGTCACCAAAGGCGATCAAATAGGTCTTAGCGGTGCAACGGGTAGGGTTAGTGGCCCACATTTGCATTTTGGCGTAATAGTAAGAAATGTTCAAGTAGATCCATTAGTTTTTATTGAAAAGTTTAACTCTCTTTTTTAAATTCACATTTATTCAACAAGGGCTATATATAATTTCACTACATTTTAATAGAAAGGTTCTAAAATGAAAAAGATATTAAGTATAGCTCTAGCAGCTATGGTAAGCAGTAGTGTGGCATTTGGTGCTGATAGCGCAGCAAAATTAAGCAAAGAGATGTTTGAGTTTAAAAAAGAGGCTAGTAAAGAGTATTATAAAATTCAAAAAGGTTGCGATGAAATTCATGCTAAAATAGCTCAAGCAACTAAAAATTTAGATCCTAAACAAAAAGATGAATTCTATAAAGAATTTAAGTATCAAATGCGTCAAAATATGGCAAAACTTGATAGAGATGATAAGTTTTTTACTGGAATTTGTGCTATGGGGATGTCTAAAAACAACAAGAGAACAAATATGCAAAATCGCCTAGATCGCCCTGGTAAATTTGCTCCAAACTGCCCAAATGGTATGTATAATCCAGATTGTCCGATGAGATAAGCTGTGAGTAGCAAAGTACTTCTAGTTGAAGATGAGCCGATGCTATGCGAGATGGTTAGCGACTATCTTGCTAGCAACGGCTATGATGTTATAAGTAGTGATAACTATGATGAGGCTATAAATTTGGCGTATGAGTGTAAATTTGATATATTTATCTTTGATGTCAAAATTATTGGCGGAAATGGATTTGAGCTACTTAGTCGCTTAAGAGAGTCTGGTATAGATACCCCTTGTATATTTACTACATCTTTAAATGATATTAGTGATTTAGCTAAAGGTTTTAAAAGTGGCTGTGATGATTATATTAAAAAGCCATTTGAGTTAGCTGAATTGATGTTAAGAATTGATAATATTTTAAGGCGTAAATTTAGCCATTTAAATAATGATAACTATATCCATATAGCCAATAGTATTAAATTTGATATTATACAAAAAAAGCTACTTAAAGATAATTTACCAGTTCAACTAGCTAAAAAAGAGGGTGATTTATTAGCTCTATTTTTAAAAAATAGAGGTAGGATTTTAAGCCGTGATGAGATATATATGAATTTATGGGATTATGGCCAAATGCCAAGTGAGCTAAGCCTAAGAGTATATATAAGAAACTTACGCAAAATCATTGGCGAAGATAAGATCGTATCGCATCCAAAACTAGGATATGAATATGTATAGTAAAAAATATGTTTTACCTATATTTTTACTCTATACTTTATCTAGTATGTTTTTTTTAGTTGGCTTTGCAACAATGTATTATGAAGAGTCCAAAACAAGGATTATAGAACGCCATAAAATTCGTCTTGAGAGCTTTTCTAAGGAGCTTGAGTATCTGCTGCGATTAAATAATAATATAGATAATATTATGAAATTAAAAAGCCTTTATCCAATTAATTTATATAATATCAAAACGCATAGATACATATATAAAAGCTTTGAGATACCTAAATTTAAGGGTGAGTTCTATATAACAGATAACACTTTATATATGAAAGAAAATATTCACTCTAGAATGCGTCAAATCGAACTAATAGTAGAATTGAAAAATCAAGATATAAAAGATGAGATCACTAATCTATTTTGGCGTGTATGGTTTATTGCCGGGATTGTTTTTGTATTTATTGGATTAATCGCATATATTTTGGTTAAGCTTGCGTATTTGCCGCTTTTAGCACAGATTAGGGCGCTTAATAATTTTATTACTGATACAACGCATGAGATCAATACTCCACTTAGCGTGATATTGATGAGTAGTGAAATGTTTGATAAAAATCCATCAAAATATTTAGAAAATATTAAAATTGCAGCTAAGACTTTAAGTGGAATTTATAATGATTTGGCATTAAATTTAAAAAACAATCCAAATAATATTAGTAAATTTGACGTGCAAAGTTTGCTTGATAGTCGCATTAAATTATTTGAGCTTTCTGCAAATGCTAAGGGGATTGAGTTTAGGATCAATTCAAACTCTTTTGAATTAAATAGTGATATGCAAAAGTTAGGTAAAATTATTGATAATCTCATATCAAATGCGATAAAGTATAGCAGTAAAAATAGTAATATAATTATAAATTTAGATAAAAATTATTTTGAAATTATTAATTTTGGTACGGTAATTTCAAAAGAAAATTTAGGTAAAATCTATGATAAATTTAGCCGTTTTGATACGCAAAATGGCGGTTTTGGAATAGGGCTTAGTTTAGTTAAGCGATATTGCGATGAGCTTGATTTGGATATTGAGTGTCAAAGTGGAAATAATCAGACTAAATTTAAAATTACTCTAAGAGATTTTAAGATCAAATAATATTTGCATGGAAATCCATGCAAATATTGTTAATATAGTATCAAATGCGCCTTTTGCGAGCCATGAACGCCAAAGACAGTGATAAGCTCGATATCAGCAGTTCTTGATGGTCCAGCAATAAATAAGATATTGCTTGGAAGTTTTCCATTTTGATCAGCTTTTAGAGCATTTAAAGCACTTGCTAATGAATTTTTAACTCTATCTTTTTTTAATAAAACTATACAAAGATTTGGTGCTAAACTTAGCATTCTAGGTTGAGCTTGGCTAGATTTTAATAGTGCTACACCATGAGAGCTTACGCCATATTCGGCATGAACTATAGAAAATTCGCTATGAAAGACATCAGATCTATGCTCTTCTATAGGTTTATCGAAGCATATTTTCTGACTTGCATTGATTTTGTCTAAATTTAAATTTAGTCCACTTCCATAGATCATTTTACTATATCCATAGCTAGCTACAATCTCATTTATAGTTTCTTCTAATCTTGATGAATCGCACTCATGAACAATATATTTATTATCGCTCATTTTTTGCTTCATCTCTTCAATAGGATTATTGGTAGTTTGTACATGCTCTACTGGATCTATACTCTTACTAGATTCAAATCCGGCAATTTTATGGCTGTCTTTTAGGCGAGACAAAATCATCTCTTTTGATTTGGCTGAAATTTCATCTATTCTATTCATAGCGGACACCTTCCATATTCTCAAGCTCTTTGTATAGATCTTTTTTGATTTGTGGTAACTCTTTATATTTACTCCAATTTTTTACTACTGGAATAGAGTTTTGAAATTTATGTAAAGCTCCATTAAATAGACGAGCCTTGCTAAGACTAAATCTCCATAAAGCCCCATTTGTTGCGATATTTGCAAATTGTTTCATAGCAAATGCTTCGCCTTTATTTTTGTGGCCATTTTGTGTGCTAAGTGGTGGATTTTTACCTTGACCAACTTTATTAGCTCTTAGTTTACGGATTAGATCAGCTAGTGGAATTCTCACAGGACATACCTCACTACATCTGCCGCATAGTGAACAAAATGTAAGTATATCTCCAGTTGCTTCCATACCAAATATATTTGGACTTATAACCTCACCAATAGGCCCTGGATAAATAGTTTGATAGCTATGACCGCCAATCTTATCATATACAGGGCAGAAATTCATACATGCACCACATCTAATACACCTAAGTGCTTCATAATAGTCATGATGTGCTAACATATCACTTCTATGGTGATCAAACAGTATTAAATGTACCTCTTTTGGGCCATCTAGTTCTTCGTTGCGTGGTGCTGTGATTATATTGTTATATGTAGGGATAAATTGACCTGTAGCTGATGGGGTGAGTAGATGTACCATAGTAGCGGCATCTTCAAAGCTCTCCATAACTTTCTCAATTCCACAAAGTGCGACATGAATTTGAGGTGCCGTAGTACACATTCTACCATTTCCCTCATTTTCAATTAGCCAAAATGCACCCTCTTTAGACATAGCAAAGTTAACTCCGCTAAGTCCCATTTCAAGACCTTCGAATTGATCTCTTAGATGTTTTCTTGCTATTTGATTTAATTTTTCTGGTTCGCTTTCTAAATTAGCACCCAATTTTTCTTGAAATATTTTACCTATTTCATTGCGATTTTTATGAATTGCTGGCACTACTATATGGACTGGCGCTTCGTCATTGAGCTGAATGATTAACTCACCCAAATCAGTCTCAATTGCATTAAACCCCTTATTTGCTAAGTAGTGATTTAGTCCAATTTCTTCGCTAGCCATAGATTTGCCTTTTAATATCTTTTTGATATTATTTTGGCGCATCAGTTCATATATAATTTCACAAGCATCAGTAGCTGAGCTTGCCCAATGTACTTTAATGCCATTTGCTGTAGCATTTTTTTCAAACTCAACAAGCCTATCAGATAGACTCATAAGGGCATTATTTTTAGCTTTTTTAGCCTTATCTCTTAAGCCTTGCCAGTTTTTAAATTTAGCATTTATTACATTTAGGCGGTTTTTTTGTAGAGTATGCATAGCTACTGTTAAATTTTGTCTTAGTTGTGAGTCGCCAAGCTTGATTTTTACAATTTGTTCGTGTGGTAGTTTTTTGCTCATAGAGGCACTCCTTCTAGGCGTTTAATTAGAAAATCATAAAGATGTAGACATTTGATATCTACGCCATTTCTTTTCATTGTGCCTGAGATATTTAATAAACATCCGCCATCACCGCTAATTAAGTAGCTAGCACCAGTTTTTTTAATATCTTCGATTTTAGCTAGTGCCATAGCGTTTGAAATATCGCTCTCTTTAACTGCAAATGTACCACCAAATCCGCAGCACTCCTCTTCATGTTCAAGTTCAAGCAATTCAACATTTGCAAGTTTGCGAATTAAGTTTTTGCTAGCTTCAACACTTTTAGCAACTCTTAAAGCGTGACAATTTGAGTGCCATGCAACTTTAATTTTTTCACCTTTATCTTCGTAATTTACTTGTAAAATTTCATCTAGATATTGGCTTAAATCATAGACTCTAGCAGCAAAGCGTTGAACTTTATCAAATTCGCTACTGCCTTCAAAAAGTTGCAAATAATCATGCCCCATCATTCCAGCACATGAGCCGCTTGGAACTACAATTGGAATATCTTCATCAAATAGATTGATGTTATGCATAGCTACAGCTTTACTTTCATTAAAGTAGCCACTATTAAAAGATGGTTGAGAACAACAGGTTTGATTTTTCTTAAAAATCACCTCTACGCCCTCACGGCGTAGAAGCTTAATAGCATTTAAAACACTATCTTGCATAGCAGCACTGCCAAGGCAAGTAGCGAAAAAATATACTTTTCTCATAAATATTAACCCTTAGTCACTATATCTGGGATAATTCCTTGCATAAAGAAAGCAATGATTAACGTCCAAATACCAATTAGGATAATGAAAGCTACTGAGTATTTAAGTGTGAATTTAAATAGCTCACTCTCACGACCTACTAAACCAACAGCTGCACACGCAATAGCGATACTTTGTGGGCTTATCATTTTACCTACAACACCACCAACTGAGTTAGCAGCTAAGAATAGCGCTTCACCAACACCAAGCTCTCTAGCTGTTACTTGTTGAAGTGGACCAAATAGAAGGTTTGAACTTGTATCAGAACCTGTTAAGAATACACCAATCCAGCCAATTACTGGACTAAAGAATGCAAATGCATCCCCAGTTTGAGCAAATGCTAGACCTAAAGTTGTACTCATAGCAGCATTTTTAGCGATAAATGCAAATGATACAACAAGACCAATGGTAATACATGGAATTGCCATCTCTTTTAGTGTATCCCAGAAGCACTCAGCAGCATCGTTTGCTTTGATTTTTAAAAACCAAATTGATAAGAACGCAGCAATTAAGATTGCAGTACCAGCTTGAAGTCCTATAAAGCTAATATTTAAATTTAAGCCAATAGTTTTTCCAGCAGCATCAACTATAGTTGTGCCTACATTATTTGCAGCTAGAGTTACAACTGTATAATCAAAAATTCCACCTTTTGCAAATAGCGCTTTAAACCATGGCTGTGTCCATAGTATAATACAAACAATTAGTAGGATAAATGGCAACCAAGCTTTAAAGATTTCGCCATTGCTTAGTTGAGTGTTGTTTGTAAAGTCTGTTTGATCATCTAGTCTAAATATATTAGACGGTTTCCAAATTTTAAGGAAAGCTGTAGTACAGATTAATGAAACAACTGCTGAAACAATATCTGGAAGCTCTGCACCTAAGTAGTTTGAACTAATAAATTGAGTTACTGTAAAGCTTATTGCAGCTACTAAAATTGCTGGAAATGTCTCTTTAACGCCTTTAAATCCATCCATTAAAAATACAATAAAGAATGGAACCGTAAGGCTAAGTGGAACAAGCATACGACCAACCATTGCAGAAACTTCATATTGCTCAACGCCAACAAGGTTTGCCATAGCAATAATAGGAATACCAACTGCACCAAATGCAACTGGAGCGGTATTAGCTATCAAACAAAGACCAGCAGCATATAAAGGTTTAAGACCAAGACCAACCAAAAGTGCAGCAGTAATAGCAACTGGACCACCAAAACCAATAGCACCCTCTAAGAATGAACCAAAACAAAATCCAATTAAGATAACTTGAATTCTATGGTCTGGAGTAATAGAGATAACGCTTTGTTTTATTACCTCAAATGAGCCAGATTTAACTGATAATTTATATAAGAAGATCGCAGCAATAATAATCCAAGCAATTGGCCACATACCTTGTGCGAAGCCTTGTACAAAACTAGCGCCAATGAGTGAAAATGGCATATCATAAACAAGTAGTGCTAAAGCTGAGGCTAAAACAACTGTTAAGAATGCAGCTACATATCCCTTTAGTTTAAATACTAGTAAAGAGACTAGAAAGCATAATATAGGCAAAAACGCCACCAATGCACTCAGCCAGATGTTGCCAAGTGGATCGTATATCTGTGTCCATTGTGTCATATAGACTCCTAATATTAAATTTTACACTTTTATTTTATCGTAAATTATTATTAAATTTAGAATAAATTATAAAAATTGGTTAAAAAAATGTTTAAGGTGTGTATAATCGTAACAATATAATTAATTTTTACTTATAGATAGTAATGTAAATTTAGAAAATTCTACCCTAAAAATAGGGTAGAAGTTAATTTATAGAGCTTTTGAAATAATTTTGGCAAGTTTAGAACTAAATTCGCTAGGATTATCTATGGTCATACCTTCGCTAATTTTTGCCATATTTAAAATCAAAATAGCTACATCATTTATCATTAGCTCATTATTTGCCAACTTAGTGATAATTTCATGATTTGGATTTATCTCTAGGATTGGTTTGATTTTTGGTGCTTCTTGCCCCATCTGTTTTAGCAGACTTTGCATAGCATAGTCTGGGTCGTTTTTATCATAGATTAGACATGAGACTGAGTCGCTTAAGCGATTTGAGATTTTTACATCTTTTACTTCATCTTTTAAGAACTCTTTGATTTTAGCTATTAGTGCATTTGTCTCATCGCTACTTGAGTTTTGTGTATTATCTATTTCATTATCTATATCTGAACTATTAATACTTTTAAATGCAGTAGAGTCAAATTCATTTACCATAGGTAATACAATTGTATCGATCTCTTTATCGCAGATTAGGACATTTATACCTTTTGCTTTAAATCCTTCTAATAGAGGAGAATTTCTTAGCATACTTTCATTTTGACCGCTAATATAGTAGATAGATTTTTGATCTTCTTTCATAGCCTCTTTATACTCTTTTAGTGTAATTGGCTTATCATTTAGAGTAGATTTAAATAGGCATAAATTTAAGATATTATCTTTATTGGTGCTAAATCCATAAAGACCCTCTTTAATCACATTGCCAAAAAGAGCATAAAATTTAGAGTATTTTTCTCTATCGTTATTAAGTAGTTTTTCTAATTCATTTAAA